>NZ_JBHVRR010000008.1:0-73355 GCF_042885635.1 Streptomyces sp. NPDC058045
CCACCACCCTGCACCGGTCCATCCCCACCACGAACGGACCAACCCGGCTCCGAAACCCGACGAAGAAGCGGCCCTCAAACAGCCCGGTAAAAACAGGGCGTGAGGGGGCTTCTCTGTTCCCATGGGAACAGGGCTTGTTGAAGGCCAGGACATGGCAGCGCCCCCGGCGTGATGCCGGGGGCGCTGCTGGCCTTCGTCCCTCGCCTGGGGAGCACAGGGACGGGGCCAGCCTGTGGGGGACGTCGTTCGCCATGCTTGGTTCGGCTGCCGCGGGGCGCAATGCCGGCCCGCGCATTTACTCGAACGTGTGATCGGGTATCGGGTTCTGAATCGATGATCCAGAAATGTACGGTCTACGATACAGACGCAGATTCGTGATCACGTCACCGTTGACCAGGTGCCCGCTCCACCGCAGCCCTGGATCCTCACCGCCCGGCGGGCCATCGGCAACCGTATCCGGGCCGTGCGCCTCCACCGGTGCCTGACGCAGGAACGCCTCGCCGAGCTGGCCGGCTTGGATCGACAGACCATCAACCGCATCGAACAGGGCCACGCAGCCGCGAGCATCGACAACCTCCTCCGTATCGCGCGCGCTCTCGATGTCCCGCTCCGTGATCTCGTGTAGGACCCCGACCGGCGTCGGGGGATACACCGGCCGGGGCGGCTATGGCGACGGTACGGGTACGCGCCCGCTTCCGTCGGGGTGGTCTACGTCTGCTCGTCGTCGTCCTCATCCCCGGCGCCGGGGATGAGGGCCGGGGCCGATCCGGTCGCGTCGGGTTCGGGGGTCGTGCTGATCCGCAGGCATCCGTCCGTGCCGAACATCTCGATCAACTGCGACAGGTGGGCGCGGGCCGTGCTTCGGCGCGGGGTCTCTCCGGTGGTCACCCGCGCTCCCCCAGGGTCGCCCAAACGATCTTGCCCCAACTCCGTTCCTCCGTACCCCAGTCCGCCGCCAGCGCAGCCACGAGGAACAGGCCGCGCCCGTCCTCGTCACCCTCGCCCGACTCACGCTCCACGGGCCGCGCCCGCGAGAAGTCCGACACGGCGATGTGCACCGTGCGTGTGGCGGGGCGCTCCACCACCACGCGGATGGACCCCTGACAGGCGTGCTGCACGGCGTTGGCCACCAACTCCGAGACGATCAGCGCCCCGTCCTCGGCCAAGTCGTCCAGTCCCCAGACCGCGCAGGCGGTACGCAGCAGGCGGCGGGCAGCCGCGGCGCTCTGGGGTGCTCTCGGCAGGGTCTCGCTGTAGCCGGGGTGCCCGGTTCTGCGGGCCTGCGTTGTAGGTTGCGGCATGTCGGTCTGCTCTCTCAGATCGGCCAAGCCCCGGGGCCGCTCGAACGGCTGCCGGGGTGCGCATTCTGATCCGCGCTCAGGCCCTCGTGTGTGTAGCGTCGTGTGCACGGGCAGCAATCGCTAGGAGTCGCATGTCCGCTGACGTCCGCAATGGAGCGGACAATGGAGGTGGGGGCCATGGCGGAGACCTTCGGTGAGGCGCTTCGCCGTCTGAGGGGCACGCGGAGCCTGCGTGCCGTCGGAGAACTCGCATCCTGCGGCAAAAGCTATGTGTCAGACCTGGAGCACGGTCGGCGGCAGCCCGCGATGCAGACTGCGCAGGCCCTCGACGACGCGCTCTGCGCAGACGGCGAACTCGTCGCGCTCGCGGCCGTGCGGCCGGGAGTGACGCCTCTGGAGCAAGCCGACGCGATCCAAGCCGGGCTCGACGAGATGCTCGCCACGGGCCCGCTCGCAGACAGCAGCCTGGACGAGATTGAGTGGACCGTCGACCGGCACGGGCGCGCCACCCGCTACCGGCCGGAGGGTACGCACTTCCCCGAACTCATCGGCGACTTCCAGGACTTGCGGGTGCTGCTCACCCGCCGGCACCCGGCGCCTGCGCGGCGACACCTCCTGATCGCAGCGGCCCGCATGTCCGGTCTCACCGCGCTCACGCTCCTCAAGCTGGGGGACGAGAGGGCCAACTCGTGGTGGCGGACCGCACGCAAGGCAGCAGCGGCAGCCGACGACCGGGCAACCCTGTCGTGGGTGTACGCGCAGGAGGCGTACCAGTCGTACTACGGGGGTGACCTGTACTCCGCGCTCGAACTGGCGGCGCGTGCACAGCAGCTGGCGGGCGGCCTACCGTGTGTCGGCCCAGCTCTGGCCGCTCCGCTGGAGGCTCGGGCACACGCTCGGCTCGGCGACGCGGACCGTGTGGCTGCCGCCCTCGATGCAGCGGAGGTCGCGCTCGCTCGTTTGCCCGCCGACGAGCAGATCGGCTCGGCGTTCGGGTACAGCGAGAGCCAGCTCCGCTTCCACTCTGGGAACGCGCTCGTACATCTCGGCGACTTGGGGCGGGCGCGCGTCGAGTTGGAGCGCGCCGCCGAGTTGTACCCGGTCGCGGAGCGGATGGATCGTGCGCTGGTCTCGCTGGACCAGGCCATGTGCGCGGCGGCGGCCGGTGATCCGGCGGGGGCTGCGGACCAGGCGGCAC
This sequence comes from Streptomyces sp. NPDC058045, assembly GCF_042885635.1. Taxonomy (NCBI): domain Bacteria; kingdom Bacillati; phylum Actinomycetota; class Actinomycetes; order Kitasatosporales; family Streptomycetaceae; genus Streptomyces; species Streptomyces sp. NPDC058045. Next base: position 2,500 of record NZ_JBHVRR010000008.1, read on the forward strand.
GGACGCTGCTCGGCCTGCGGCCCGAGCATCGCACCGCCCTGATCGTCTACCGGGCCCGGGAGGTCGTGGATAGTGTGCCGCCTGGTGCACGTGGGGTGCACGAGGTGCGGGCGCTGCGCGAGATCATCGCGCTGCCCTCGGGTGATGCGGAGCGCGCAAGTGCAAATTAGTAAGGCGACGCCGTCCGATGCGGGCGTCATTTCGGCCATCCTCGGGGAGATCGAGGCGTACTACGGCGGCGAACCGGTTCCCGGTGACGTCGACCAGATACACGCCGCCCTGTTCAGCGACCGGCCTGCGGCTACCGTGCTGCTCGCCCGCGACGGAGACACGGTGCTGGGGCTGGCGTCGTACTCTCAGCTCTGGCCAGCGGCTGGCGCGGACACGTCGCTGTACTTGAAGGAGCTGTTCGTTCGTGAGGGTGGGCGTCGGCGTGGCGCGGCCCGTGCGCTGATGGCAGCGCTCCGTGCTGAGGCGGCGGTGCTCGGGTGCTCGCGGATCGAGTGGACCGCGGACACGGACAACCCGGCCGCGCTCGCGTTCTATGAAGCGCTCGGGGTTGAGCAGCACCAGGGCAAGGTGTTCTACAGGACACCCGTCGTCCCCCAGACATGACAAAGGCGCCCCCGCCGGGCCGTGCGGGGGCACTGTCGTGGTCAGGTGCGGCGGCGGTCGAGGACTGCGGGCGGGGTGGTCTGCGGGCATCTATCACTTTGTGGGTGTCCACAAAGTGATCAAGGGCGTGTCAGGGCCGTTTCTTGATGAGTTTGCCGTAGCGGGTGATGGCGTAGGCGGCGGGGCCGGGGTGGGTGAGTGCGCGGTGGATGGCGTCATGGGCGCCGTGGAGGGCGTCGAACATCTGCTGGATGTTCAGTTGCTGGTTGTTGAGGTAGAACAGCACGGCCTTGTGGTCGAGGACGGGTTGGAACTCGTGGTCGCGGCCGATGATGCGGCCGTCCTTGCACAAGGGCACCCAGTTGCGGCGGCATCCTTCAGCGATCCACTCGGAGTCTCCGATGTGCTCGCCGTCGTCGGGGTAGAAGTCGGCGATCAGGTGGATGCGCCACCCGGCTTCCCGTAGGCGGCGGGGAATCTGCTTGCCGAAGTTGCGGTCGATGAAGAACTCAGGCGGCGGTGGCATACCGGCAGACGGCCTCCACCTGCTCTGCGGTCATGTCGAACTCGTCGGCGACTGTCTCCAGGCTTTCGCCGGCCTGCCAGAGTCCGAGGATCGCGTCCACCTGGATCTTGTTCTCCTCGACGACGGGGGTTCCCCACCCGTACCGAGGATCGATCATGACTGGGATGTCCTCGTACTTGGGCAGGTAGAGACGGGCCGGTAGGTAGTTGTCGTCCCAGCTGATGTACTTCAGGTAGTCCTGGATGACCTCGCGGATGGGGCGCTGGCCGTCGTGTGCGCGGGCGAGGTCGCCTGCGTAGTCGACGAAGATGTCGACTCCGTCGGTGGCGATGCGCTGGGATGCGAGGCCGTAGGGTTCGTCGAAGGTGTTGCGGACCTTCTCTGCGGCTTGGCGGATCTTGTCCAGGCGGACGCCGAGGTCGCGCAGCGAGTGGAGTACGTAGGCTTCGACGACCGCGACGAACGGTACGTTCGGGTGTCCCTGCTTGGTCGGGGTGACGGAGTGGACGAGGGGTTCGCCGGCGGCTTGTTCGTGGAGCCACCGGTACATGGTGCGTTCGTTGATGCCCAGGTGGCGGGCGGTTTCCTTGGGCGTGAGGATGGGCTCCTTCACGGTGTCGAGCACGCTCACCACCTCCCTTGTCCTGTTGCCCAGTGTGCCTCTTCGCGGCAGGGGCGCGAGTGGTGAACAGTAGCCGACGCAGGGGCGGGCGGGGAGGGTGCCCTTGACCTGCCCGTGGCAGTGCCTGGGCTGGGCTTCAAGCTCAGAGGGGTTTTCACGGAGGTCCGTGAAAACTGCCGCGGCTCAGGCATGACGAAGGTCCCCGTCCCGGCACTCAGCCGGGACGGGGCACGCTTCACGACCGGCGGCGGTCGAGGAGGACCGCGGGCGGGCTGCTGGTCGGATCGGGGTCGGGCGGCGGGGCGCTGTCGCGTCTGCACATGAGACCGTCGGGGTCGCCCGGCGGGGGGTGGAGGGTGTAGCCGTCGGGGCAAGTCGGGCCGGGGGCACCGTCCTTGCCGTCCCGGCCGTCCTTCCCGTCGGCGCCCGCCGGACCCGGCGAGCCGGTGATGGACTCGCCGGCTTGACCCGGGGCGCCTGGCGGGCCGGTGACCGTATCGCCTGCACGCCCCGGCGCCCCGGTGTCTCCGTCGGCGCCGTTGTGGCCGTGGGCGCCGGCCTCCCCGCGTGGTCCCTGCGGTCCGGCCGGGCCGCGCTCGCCCAGGGTGCCGGGTACCGCGTCGACTCGGTCGGGCAAATCCGCCACCGCCCGCGCAGGGTCTGGCACGGCCGGGGTCCCGCCCTGGTCGCGGACCTGGGCACGCAGCGTGCGGACGTCGCCAGCCAGGGTGCTCACCGCGGTGCCGCGGCGTGCTGCCTCCGCGGCGAGCTGGTCCGCGCGGCGGGCCTCCGCGGAGATGCGCAGCCACACGAGCAGCACCGCGCCGGAGAGGACCAGGAGGACGGCGGCGAGCATGAGGGAGCGCCACCGCCTGGCGAGCAGCGACGGTTGAGCGTGCGTTGTCACGGGTGTCCTCCCAGCCGGGCGATCTCCGCGCGCAGGCGTTCGCGCTCGCCCGTGAGTTCATGGATCTGCGAGAGAAGTTCGCTCTTCTCCGCACGGGCGTCCGCCAGATCGCGGTACGCCTCGATCAACCGCTGCTCCGTGTCGGCCAGCCGCTCGCGGAGCGTGTCGCGTTCCTCCTGGAGGTCGTTGACGAGCTGTCCGTAGCCGGTGACCGCTCCCGACGCCGCCGCGTTCCGGTTCTCGCCGCGCTTGCCGTAGGCGGCACCGGCGGCCGTTGCGAGCCCGACGGCGATGGTGCCGATAGCGCCGAGCGTCGCAACGTCCACGCGGTACCTCCTGGTCAGTCGACGGGCAGGCGCGGGGTGTGCTTGGCCTGCCAGCCACCGAGGAACGTGAGCAGGCCGGGGCCGCCTCCCAGGACGATGGCCTGGAGCCACGCGGGCAGCGGCCCGAGCAACGACTCGTCTGCCACAGCACCGTTGAGTACGGCGATCAGGATGCCAACCGCGAACGATGCGCCGGTGGCGGCCTTGACCTTCTTCTCCACCGTGGCGGCCATCAGGCGCGGCCCTGCTTCAGCAGGGCCAGCACCTCGGCGAGCTGCGCCGTGACCGCGGCGACCTCCTTGCGCAGGGCGTCCACGCCCTCATGCGCCACGCGGGAGTGGCCGTAGGCGGAGCCGAGGGCCGTCTCCACCGAGATCTTCTTGTCCTTCAGGCCCTTGTCGTCGGGCCAGCGGCGCGGCATCCAATCGCCGATGCCGACCTGGTCGTTGAGCTGCATGTCGTCCTCCTGCGTGTCGGGGGTGGTCGGGGTGGTGCTCCCGCTGGGGTTCCAGCCGGCGGGGTGCTTGAGGCGCTCGGCGACATCGGCACGCAGGGTGGTCATCGCGAACCCGCGGGGGTCGACCTTGTCGCTGGACCACTCCAGGTGGCCGATGACGGACTTCGCGGACCAGCCGTGGGCGCGGCAGAGCGCGGCTTGGACGCGGACGATCGCGTCGTACTGGGCGGCCGGCCAGGGGTCTTGGCCGTTTCCGAGGTTCTCGCATTCCCAGCCGTAGTAGTGGGCGTTGCCGTCGACGCCGTTGGAGTTGCCGCGGGTGGGGTGGAGTTGGCCGGTGTAGTCCTCGTTGATGACGTGCTGCAGCACCTTGGGGTCGCCGCCGCCAGCGTGGTTGGTGCGGCCCCAGCCGACCATGTGCACGGTGCCGTCCTTGGCGATCATGCCGTGGCAGAGGGGGCCGGGCAGGGTGCTGTGCCCGTTGCGGACCAGGGCAACGGTAGACGCGGTACCGCGGGTGACGGTGTGGTGCACGATCGACCCGTTGACCGGGCCCCACGCGCCCCGCGAGTTGCGGTTGTGGGTACGCCAGTTACCGACTTGGACGACACGGACGCCCTCGGCTTTCAGCGCGGCGACCATGCGGTCCGGGGACAGGGGTGTAGCCATGGGCCACTCCAGACATGGGAATGCCCCGGCCGGGTGGGCGCGGGGCGGGTGGTGGCGCGGCGGGGTCAGCCGACGAGGTTGTGGCCGGGTGAGGTTATGCCGCCGGCCCAGTCGAGTCGGGGTGCTGCTGTGGAGAGGGACAGTGCGGTGGCCGCGGTCCAGCCGTTGCCGGTGAGGTCGTTGCCGGCGATGGCGGCGCCGGTGGCGGTGGCGGCCAGGCTGATGCCGCCGGTGGTCGTCCCGGCGCCCTTGCGGATCTTGTTGCCGGTGATGGTGCAGCCGGTCGCCGCGGTGGAGAGGCGGATGCCGTAGGACGCCGCCGCGCTGATGTTGTTGCAGGTGATCAGGAGGCCGGTGGAGTTGACGGCCGGGGTCGCTCCGTCCGGTCCGGCGAAGACGCCGAAGTTGCTGCCGGTGGTGTCGACGGTGTTGCCGCTCGCGGTGCCGGCCGTGCTGCCGGTGAAGTTGATGGCATTGGATCCGGTGGCGCGGAGTGTGTTCCCGGTGACCGTGGCGTCGTCGCTGTGCTGCACCAGGATCCCGGTCCCGGCGGTGGCGCGGACGGTGTTCCCGGTGACTGTGGCGCGGGGCGCGGACTCCAGATGGACGCCGACGGAGCCGGAGTTGGTGATGCTGTTGCCCTGGACGACCGCGTCGGAGATGAGGGCCGCACCGGCCCCCTCGATCCGCACGCCGGCTTCGCTGGCGTTGCTGTCGATAATGTTGTCCGCGATGGTCACCGAGCGCGGGGTGAGGGTGTACCCGGCCACCGCCGGGTCGGGCACGGTGAGCTTGATCCCTGACATGCCGGTGCCGGTGATGATGTTGCCGGTGATGACGGTGTTGCGCCAGCCGTAGCCGCGGATGCCGTCCTGGAGGGCGCCGTCGATGCGGCAGTCCGTGATCTGGACGTTGTCGTAGTAGACGTCCTTGCGGACGGTGTGGGAGCCGACGGCGCGGCCGAAGGCGCCGAGGCGGGCGGACGGGCCGAAGTAGCAGCCGTCGATGCGGATGTTGCGGGAGGCCGTGTTGTCGAACGCGCCGATCGAAGACGACCCGGAGACGGCCAGGTCGAGCTGCACGGCCTCACTGAACTGCCTTGCGCTGGTGCCGGAGTTATCGCGGTAGCCCTCGAAGCGGCAGTTCTCCGCGGTGCCGCCGTTGGTGGAGTTGAACTCCAGGGCGTGTGCCGAGCTGGTGTTGCGGATGACGGCATCCCGCACGGTGATGTTCCGGCAGTGGATGAAGTTCAGGACGTCGGTGTTGGCGGTGACGGTGCCCTCGTTGCCGTCGGCCGCGTTGCCGTCCCAGATACCGCCCAGCACCTGGATGTTGGAGTGCCCGTCGTAGCCGGTGAACGTCTCCGAGCTGAGGAAGTTCCTCAACAGGCCCGTGTTGCCGGTGGCCTTGATGGTCGCCCCGTATGCGCTGATCACGGTGTTGTCGGAGGCCATGAGGAAGTACGAGACGGCGTAGGTGTGGCCGCCGGGGATGATGACGGTGCCGCCGCCTGCGTCCCGTGCGGCGTCTAGCGCGGCCTGGATGGGCGCCCGGTCGTCGGTGGTGCCGTCGCCTGCCGCGCCGTTGACGACGAACAGCCCGGCGCCGGCCAGGTCGCTGGCGGCCAGGTTCGGTGCGGTGATCGGCTGCTCGAACGTCACCGGCCCGGCGACGGTCTGGGGCTCGGTGGTCGCGGTGTCCAGGCGGGTGGCCAGTTGGTTCAGGGCCTGTGTGGCGGCCTGGTGGGCGCCGGCGGGGAGTTCGCGGGCGGCCCGGTACCAGCGCACCGGTTGCCCGGAGGGGCCGGTGTATTCGATCTCGATCTCGGGGACGTCGGCGGTGCGGAAGGTACGCACGGCGCCGGGGGTGTCGCTGTCGGCCGGGTTGGAGCGGAGGGTGGAGATCGGGTCGCCGTCTGCTTCGAACAGGGCGGAGACGACGGCGCCGGTGCCGGCGGTGCGGACCAGGACGGGGTAGTCGGGGATGGTGTTGCCGGCGGTGTCGGTGAGGACGTCCTCGGGGACGCCGCCGAAGGTGTAGAGCGCCACGGGGGCGGTCTCCTTTCAGTCGAGCCAGTAGGAGCCGGAGATGTCGACCCATTGGGTGCCGATGGTGCCGCCGCCCTGGGATCCGTCCTGGGAGTACATCTGCACCAGGCCGGCGCCGACGGCCTGTGAGGGGCTGGTGATCTCGACGCGGCACACGCCGGTCATCGGGTCGCCGGTGATGCTGGAGCCGCCGGCGAACGCGGCGAGCTGCTTGGGGATGCAGTCGGAGGGGACGTTGGCCAGGACCGCGCTGTTGGTGGTGCCGATCAGCCCGCCGTCGGTGCGCTGCACCCGGCCGCGCAGGTGGACCTGTCGGCCCTCGCGGCGGATCTGCGGGGTGGGGGATGCGGACTCGTGGCCGGCGGCGAGGGTGAGGGTGCGCCAGGTCTCCAGCGGCTCGTAGAGGGTGATCCAGGTGTCGGTGTCGGCGGAGGTTTTGATCCAGGTGGTGCCGTCGGCGGCGATGGCCAGGGTCTGGAGTGGGGCGTTGGCCAGGCGCGCGGTGCGGTCGGCCAGGTTCTGGACGTGCTGTACGAGGTGCGGGTCGAGGGCGTCGGCCAGGTGGGCGAGGTGGGCGGGGACGGTGGGGCTGTCCCCGCCCGCGGGCACGGGGAGTTGGGCGTATCCGATGGTCGCCACGCGGGCGCCTCCGTTCAGGAGAAAATAATGGTGAGGGTGCCGCCGGTGACGGCCATGTAGTCGGCCCGGCCGGAGGCGTAGATGGCCAGCCCGCGGGCCGAACCGGAAGCCAGCGCGGAGGCCCAGGACTTGGGCAGGGTCGCGGTGCCCTTCGCGCCCGCGGACAGGGACAGCAGTTCCTCGGGGCCGGAGCGGATTTCCAACTGCCCGGACGGCGGCGAGGTGTAGTTGTGCAGGTACAGGTGCAGCGGTCGCTTCGCCTTGGCGCCGGCGCCGGCCTTGCGCGAGAACTGCACCGTCATCTTGGCGACGGTCTTGCCCGCGCAGGCTGCGGCGATCCGCGTGCCGTAGAACCATGCGCCGCGGCGGTTGCCGCCGCCGGTCCAATCGCCCTGGACGGGGGTCGAGGCGTAGTCGTCCGGCCGGCCTCCCCGCCACGAGCTGGCCGAGGTGGCAGTGACTTTGACTGGCTTCGGCTTGGGCACGGACGGGGTCCCCGGTGAGGGGTCGGAGGCGTCGCCCACCTGGAAATACACCTCTACCCGGCCGTCGACCTTGCGGACGTAGACGGCGGAGGCGGCCTGCCAGCCGCTACCCGCCGGGGTGCTGGTGCCGTAGGTCGCGGCGCGCACCACCTGCGCGTCGAGGGCGGCCTGCACGGCGGTCTCCTCGATGGCGGCCTGTTCGATGTCGGCCGGGTCGTCGCCGAGGCGCCACAGGACGACGGGCACGGAGCCGCGGCGCACCGCGACCACGTCCCCGGCCTTGCGGTTGCGGTAGGCGTCGGTGCAGGCGACGCCGTAGACCTCGGCGCCGTCCATCGTGAGGTTGACGGTGCCGGTCTCGGTGACGTCGAAGACGGTCGCGGAGACGGTCTGGAGGCCGCCGGCCGCGGCCCGGCGGGTGTCCAGGTCCTTGCCGAGTTGGTCGCGGACGCCCATGGTCACGCCCCTTTCCGGGTGGTGGTGCGGGTCTGACAGGTCATTGACACCCCGCCCAGCGTGTAGGGGCAGGAGTCGATCAGGTGGCGTTCCCACACCCCGTCCGTGATCTCCAGCTCCACCACGTCGCCGGGCTCCAGTGCCGGGTTGCACACCGCGGTGAAGGACAACGTCGACTGGACGCCGAGGGAGTCGGCGAGTTGCGCGTTGGCGACGTCCTGGCCCTGGGTGGCGGTGGTGATGAGGGCGGAGCTGTAGCGGGCGGAGCGCACTCGGACGCCGCGCAGGCCGAGCCGGGCCGGGGCACTCGGATCGCTCACCGGGTCGGGCCCGGCGTAGGTCAGGGAGTTGGGGTCGTCGTCCCATGCGTACACCGGGCCGACGGGCGTGGAGCCGTCGCCGGCGTCGCCTGTGACGGACCACAGGTTGATCAGGTTGTCGGTGGACTCCTCGTAGGCCGGCTCGGCGGTGGCCAGGCCGCGGGGGATCCGCCAGACGACCGGGTCGGTGAGGGAGGGCACGGGGGCGAAGGTGGGGACACCGCGGGCATCGAGGTACACCTCGGCGGCCACCGCCGGGGCGATGCCGGTGGAGGCGCCGGCGGAGTCGTCGCCGCCGGACAGGGCTGCCCACCGGTCCTGATCGACCACGACCGCGGGCAGGGTGAGTTGCGGGTCGACGCCCGCCCGCCAGGCGATGGCCTGCCCCGGCAGCGACTCGGCGACCAACTGCTCGGCGCAGACCTTCGCCGTGTCCGGGCCGACGGTGCGGGCGACGGGGAAGGAGTCGCCGCGCACGATCTCCTCCAGGCCGAGCAGGTCGAGGGAGACGCCGAGGCGGGTGCGGGTCAGGCGGTCGATGACGTACACCCCGGCCGGGATCCACACGGTGTCGCGGCGGGGTGTGCCGAGGCCCTGGTGCAGGCGGATCCGGGTCGAGATGGAGTTGATGCCGTCCCGGCCGCGGGGTGCGTCCAGCAGTTCGACGGCTGCGCTGTAGCGGACCTCCGCGGTCCGGTCCGGGGTGACGTTCCCGGCCCCGAACCGGCACGGCGCCCACGTCTGGCCGCCGTCGTTGGACCACTCGGCGCGGACCGGGCGGGCGGTGGCCTGCCCCAGCGCGGCGAGGACCGCGGGCGGGATGGGCAGCACGTCAGGTCACCGCGCCGTTCGTCGCCATGGCCGCGTAGCTGCTGTACGAGGCGATGACGGCGTCGTAGGTCCCGAACGCCGTGGACAGGGCGTCATACGACCAGCCCGGGGCGCGCATCGGCTGCCCGGCCGTGTCCGGCCGCTCGGTCGGCACGATGTCGAAGGTGACCGTGTAGCCGCCCGTGCTGCCGAGTTTTCCGGTGGGCGTCTCGCCCACATCGGCGGGCACGAAATACCGGTCCGGTGTCCGGTAGCCCGGCCGGACCTGGGCGAGGAGCACCCCGGAGCGGATCAGCCGGCGGAACTGCTCGATCTGGTCGGCGAGGACGTCCACCGACACGGTCTCCGACGGTGCGGAGGCGGTGTCGTAGGCGATGGCGGTGTAGGGGGTGCCGGTGCGGGGCGCGGTGTCCTGACGGCCGGCGCTGCTGGTGCCCTGCGGCGCGCCGAGCATGACCCGCATGGACAGCCCCGGCTCATCGACCGACTTGATCCACAGGTCTTTGGTCTCGGCGGTGGCCGGGGCGGGCACGACCAGGCCGAGCGACGTCGACGGCCCCCAACTCCCGTCCGCGTACTGCGGGGTGGCCGTGTAGACCACCGGCACCCCGAGGGGGGCCTCATGGTCGTATGCCTGCCCGACGCCCTCGACGGCCCAAGCGGGGTCGGCGGAGCGGACCGGGACCGGTTCGGCGCCGGGGTCGCGGCGCGTGATGCGCACCCGGCGGATCTCAGTCAGCCGCGGCGCCGATGAGAGGCGTACCGAGGTCGAGGCGTGCGGGGCGCCCTCCCACGCGCATCCGGGCAGGGTCCCGTCGATGTAGTCGTGCAGCTCGGGGCCGATCTCCGCCATGGCCGCGTCCGCCCACCAGGTGACCGGCCCGGCCGCGCTCGCCGTGGCGACGGCGGCGACCCGGTCGCAGACCTGCCCCGCGGGGACGGTGTAGGAGCCGGAGACCCGGGCCCACGATCCGGGCGTGGCCTGCGCCAGGACCGGCACCGTGTGCAGGGTCGTGGTACCCGCCCGCCACCACAGTTCGAGCGCGGCGACGCCGGTGGCGGGGATCTTGACGTACACGCCGACCTGGACGGTCTGGCCGGCCGCCGCGGGGGCGATGGTCCACGAGGTGCCGCCCGCGGCCCCGGCCGCGCTGATGGCGTGCTGCACACCGTAGGAACCGATGACAGCTCCCGTGTTCACGCGGGAGCGCGTGTTGTTGGAGCCGAAACCGGCGGTGCCCGTGGTGAACGTCAACTCGAACGACGGGTTGAGGACCAGGTTCCGCGCGGTCGCCGCGGTGGCGGCGTCGTATGCCAGCACCACCCCCGCCCACCGCTCATCGATGACGGCTGTGAGCCAGCCGTCGGGGCTCGTGATGGTGGCGGGCGGGGTGATCTGCGGCGCGGACGGATCCACGATCATCGGCATACGGGGCCTCCTCTATTTCTTGCCGGACCGTTTGGCGCGGCGCACATCGGTCAGGGCGTCGTCCACACGGTCGGAGACGTAGGCCCGCAACACGGTGCCGTCCTCCACGACCAGGAACAGCGGCTGCCCGTCCAGGCCGCCGGATGCGGCCTGCCCCGAGTGGGCGGACGTGACGGGCACGACCCCGGCCGGGACCGCGGCAGCACCGAGCGACGCGGCAGCGGACTCGATCGACGGACCGGCGGCCACCATCCCCGCGACCAGCCCCGCCCCGAGATCAGACCCGGCCTGCGCGCCCTTGCGGGACGGCGAGTGGGCGTCGATGCCCTTCTTCGACCGGATCGCCTTCACAGCACCCGCGCCGATCTTCGCCATGGCCGCCTGGATCGACTTCTCCTCGGCCATGAGCCCGGTCAAGAACCCCTTGGACGCCATGGTCCCGGCGTCGTACATCGAGTCGGCCATGCTGCGGCCGTAGCTGGTCGACAGTGAACTGCCGGACTTGGCCAGAGCGTTCAACTGCTTGATCTGCCCGTTGTTCGCGCCGGCCAGCATCCGGGCCATGTCGCTGTCCGGGCCCATCGCCACAAGCTGGCTGATCAGGTCCTGGTCCAGGCCCCGCTTCGCCAACCCGCCGATCTGCGACTGGAACGACGTCAGGTTGTTCTGCCGGGACTGCATCCCGGAGATGACGTCCCCGATCGACGCCGCCTCGCCCAGGTTCGACAGGCCCAGATAGTCGGCCGCCGACTTCTTCTGATCGGAGGCCGCCGCCTTGGCCGCGCTGATCTTCGAGTGGACCGTGTCGCGCTGCTTGGCCAGGACCTGGAGCCGGGCGGACGCCTTGGTCACGGACGCGGCCAGGGACCTGCCGCTACCTCCCGTCGCCCGCAGGTCCTTCGCCAGTTCCCTGGCCGCCTTGGAGATCGCCGAGGCCGAACCGGTCAGGGACCGGGTGAAGTTGGTCAGGTCGCCCGGCAGGTCCTTGCGGGCCTTGACGGCCTTCGTGCCCTTGGCGAAACCACGGGCGTTGACGCCCTCCCACATCCGCATGGACGTGGGGGAGTTGTAGACCTCCTCGCCGCCACGGAAGCGGACCAGTTCCGGCCCCTGCTCGCCGACCCACGCGACCTCACCCGCGCGGGGCTTGCCGCCGTCGGCATAGCCCTTCGCGGAGAAACCGTAATGGTCGGTGAACAGACCGTCCCTGTACGAGCGGGCGCGCGGGCCGACGACCACGCCGTCCCCGCCCCTGGACTCGACGTTGACGCCGTTGATCGTTCCGGCGGTGTGGCCCACGCCCGCGTTCGTAATGCCGATCATGAACGGGGAGCGCTTGCCGCGGACCCAGCCGGGCGCCGCGGTCGCCCCGGAGAACGACCCGGTGGCCCAACGGCGGTGCGGCTTCTGACCCCGGATCACGGACTCAATGGCGCTCATGAGCCCGGAGCAGTCCCACGACGGGTTTCCGTTGCCGCCCCACTGGTACTTTTTGCCGTTCTGCGTGCGCGCCCAGGACAGGGCGCCCTGGAAACCCTTGCCGCCGAACCCGGCCGCCTCCAGCTTCTTGTCCGCCTCGCCGCCGAACCCGACGACCTCCTCGATCATGCGCTTCGGGACGCCGGAGACCATGTCCTTGTACACGGACGCGCTGCCGCTGATCCTGGCGATGAGCGGCTGTACCACGCTTTTCAGCCCGGCCTCGGCCGACGCCTTAATGCCGTCCTTCAGCCACTCGGCACCGGACTTGGCGAAGTCAACGGTCTTGGAAGCGGCCGAGCCGATCCAGCCGAAGATGCCGCCCTTGGCGAAGCCGTCGCCGCCCTGGAACGGGCGCAGCGAACGGCCCGCCATGGCGGCCTTGTTGACGGCCAGCAGCCGGCTCCGCTCGTAGGGGTCGCGCATCGCCTCGGACACAGCGACACCCTCACCGCGGCGCATCGGCACGAGCTGGTCGTCGCCCTGCTTGTACGTGGACTGGCCCGGCAGGATGTTGACGCCACCGCGGGCAAAGCCTCGGAACTCCCCGAGGGTGGGGGCGCCGAACTTGCTGGCGACCATGTTCCAGACCTTGCGGATGCCCCGGTTGTAGACGGTGTTGACGATGAACTCCACCGGCTTCTTGGCGATGCCGGACACCTTCGACCACGCCTTGTCGATGCCCTTGCGAGCAACGTCGAACGCGCCCGAGACGGACCGCGTCGCCGACTTCAGCCGGTCGAACACCGGCCGGATCCCCGACTGGTAGACCGTCGAGATCACGGACTTGATCCCGGCGAACGCTGGCTTCACGCCGTTCGTCCACAGCCACTTGAAGACGGCGCCGACCGCGCGCAGCCCGGCCTGCACCACCGAGAACACGGCCCGCACACCGGCCCACCAGGCTTTCGCCCCGGCCACGATCCACCCGAACACGGGTTTCACGGCGGCCGTGTACAGCCACTTGAAGACGCTGCCGACCAGGCGCAGCCCGGCCTGGGCCGCCGAGAAGTACAGCTTCACCCCGGTCCACCAGAGCTTGGCCCCGGCGACGATCCACCCGAACACGGGCTTGATCGCGGCGGACCACAGCCACCCGAAGACGGCGCCGAGCGCCTTCACGCCGAGGGCGATCGGCGCGAACACGACGACGACCAGCAGCGTGGCCAGGATCTTCGCGGCCATCGAGATGGCGGAGAACACCGGGCTGAGGATCGTGCCCCACAGCCAGGACGCGGCGGTGCCCAGGGCCCGCACGCCGACCATGAAGCCGTCGACCATCGGCTTCACACCGTTGGTCCACAGCCACGTCGCGCCGGTCTTGATGGCGGCCCAGGTGCCGAGGACGATGTCGCGGAAGGTCTGCGACTTCTTCCAGGCGACGACCAGGGCGACGCCGAGGGCCGCCACAGCGATAGCCGCCAGCACGAACGGGTTGAGCGCCATCACGCTGTTCAGCAGGGCCTGCGCGGCTGCCCACCCGCGGGTCACCACGGCGATGCCGCGGCTTGCCAGCGAGTAGGCGCCCATGACACCAACGACCAGGCCGGTGGTGATGGCCTGCGCGGACAGGGCGAGCGTCACACCGCCGATGAGCACGGCCAGCGGCGCCAGCCACACGCCCCACTCGCGGAACCAGCGCACCGTGCCGCCGATCGCGCCGCCGACGGCCTTGGTGACGGGTATGACGTCGCTGGTCAGGACGTGAGCGAAGGCGAGCAGCGCGGGCATCGCGTATTTCCCGACGCCATCGCTGATCGCCATAAGGGCCCGGCGCTTGAAGATCTCGAACTGGGCGCCGGGTCCCTTTCTCAGGTCGTCGCCCGCCTTCTTCGCCGCGCCGCCGAAGCGGCCCAACTCCTTGGTGGCGGTGGACGGATCGAGGCTGTACAGCGCCGCCGCCATGTCTTCGGCCTTGGTACCGAACAGGCCGACCGCGGCAGTGGTGCGGTCCACGCCGGGGGGCATCTTCCGCAGCCGGTCGAGAACCGTCTGCACACCGGCCGCCGCGGACTTGCCGCCCTTGGAGAACTGGGCGGTCATGCCCTTGGCGGACAGGCCCAGCAGCTCGAACGCCTCCGCGGACGCCGTACTGCCGTCGGTGGCACGGATCTGCAACTCTTTGAAGCCGTCCGCGACTACGTCGGTGTCCCGGGCGCCGGCCTTCATGCCCTGCGCGAGAACGCCGGTGAACGTCTTCATGTCCAAGCCCAGGGACCTGACCACGGTGCTGTACTCGTTGAACGTGTCCGCCAGATCATCGGCGCGCGGGCCCATGACCTGGAAACCGCGGGTCATGATGTCCAGGGCCTCGGTCGAGTTCTTCGCCAGACCGGTCTTCACGGCCTGGCCGGCCGCGTTGGCGGCCTGCCCCAAGTCGACCTCGAACAGACTGGCCAAGTCCTGTGTCTTGGTGGCGATCTCGGCGAGCTGCTTGGTCGTCGCTCCGGATGGGGCGAGGCCGGCCTGCATGATGCGCCGGACGGCGTCGGCACCCTCGTCTATGGACTCCGTGACGCCGTTGGCGTACAGGCGCCCGGCAGCGCTGCCCGCCTTCGCCGCGGCCTTGTCGGACAGGCCAAGGGTCGCCTGGATCTTGCCGGACGCCTGCGCCTTCTCCATCTGGAGCTGGACGCCCTTGGCGACCAGCGCGCCGACGGCGACACCGGCGGCCAGAGCGCCGGCCTTCATCTTCCCGGCCATGCCCTGCATCAGGCCGGTACCGCCCTGCTCACCAGCGGACCGGGAGGCCCGGATGACGGGCTCCCCGATCTGCTGGTGAAGGTTGCGGCCGAACCCCGACATATTCGGCAGGACATCGACCCACACGGCTCCGGCGCGGGGCATGTAATCACCCCTCTGCGTGCTCGGGCGTCACCTGGGCGACGATCCGCATGTATCCCGTGCGGGCCTCGGCGCGCTCGCGCCGGTCCTTCTTCTTCTGGGCCTTCTTCGCCGCGGCCTCGCCCGGCCGCCATACCGGCTCCGGGTACTCGTGCGGCGGCGCCTTCTCGGCCCGGTTCGCGTTCCCGAAATCGACGCGGAGCTGGGCCGTCAGGTCGACCAGCCCGGCCAGCATGAAATCGGAGTGCTGCCAGTGGTGGCCGGCCAGTTTCCGGGCCAACGCCCCGTCCGGCGGCAGATGCTCGACCATGACGCGGAGCTGACGGAGGCTGATCTCCCCCCGCCAGAACTCGGCGATGGGGTCGCGTGGCGCGTAGTGGTGCAGTAGGTCAGCCTCGACGGCCTCGGGGTAGTCCCCGAGAACGTCTAGGACCGAGTAGGGCGGCGCTTGACCTGCCCCTGCATGTCCTGCTGCACGGCCAGGAACAGCAGCGCGACGTCGGAGTCCTGATGGCCGGCGGCCACGAACTTGTCGTACTGCTCAGGGCCCAGGATCGCGTGCGCCTTGTCCCGGTTGGACTCGGCCTCATCGACCTTCGTGGACCACTCGTCGTCCGCGAACAGCGGGTGAGGGAACGTCAGAACCTCACCGTTGTTCAGCTCGACCTCGATGTTCTCGCCGCCGACCGCGTCGCTGAACTGCTCGCGGACCTGCTGCATCACGTAGCGCTTCTTGTTGGGCTTGCTCACGGTCTTCTCGTCTCGCTTCGAGAGGGAGGGGGAAGGCGCAGGGGCGGGGGGACTCCCCCCAGATGCCCGCCGCCGCTGCGCCGGTTTGCGGGGCGACGTCACGGCGTCTCAGGCGGCGCCGCCGGGGCGGCGAAGTCGCGCCAGCCCTTACCGTCGATCCAGGTGGTGGAGTCCGTACCGGCCGCGTCGTCCAGGTAGGCCTGGTAGGTCACGCCGCGGCTGATCTCCGCGGTGCGCGTCCACTGCTCGTCCTCACGCCCGGAGCGCAGCGCGGAGGGGAAGTGCCTCACGATGTAGAAGGGGTTGCCGGTCTCCTTGTTCAGGTCCTCGGCGATGAAGACCAGGCGCCGGTAGCGGGTCGGCGGGGTCTTCGGCCGCGACCACGTCCAGGTCGCCGTCCCGAGCACGGGCAGCGCGCCCGCACCGCTCAGCGGCAGGTTCTCGTACAGGGCGACCGCCGCGGCGTTCGTCTCCTGCGGCACCCACTGCGCAGTCGCCGTGTCCGTCTCCACATCCGACCGGGTCGGGGACGCGGACTGCCCGGACTCCACATCGGAGGTGGACAGGTCGCCGGAGAAGGTGACGCCGTCGGTCGTGGTGAAGCCGACCGGGAGGTAGCCGTCCGGCAGGGTTTGGAGGATGCCCGCGGTGTCGAACGGCTCGGTGACCAGGTCCGCGGTCGTGTCGGCGGCGAAGATGGCGTAGCGGAGTGCCTTGCGGATCAGCCCTTGGCGCAGCTCCGCGATTTCGGTGAAGTCAGCGGCCGGCATGGTGCGGCCCCCCTTCCGTGACGATGCCCCCGCGCGTGGGCGGGGGCGGGATGGTTGCCGCGTGTCAGGCGTTGGTCCTGGCGCGGGTGGTGAGGGTGTAGGTGGCGACCGCGCGGCGGATGGCGGGGTTGCCGTAGGGGATCTCGACGGGCCGCTGGACGGTGTCGACGGTGTCGATGACGACGCCGCCGGCCATCGTGGCGGCGAGCGCGTGCACCGCGTGGCGGGCGCGTTCGGCGAGTTGCCACATGGCGGCCCGGTCGGCGGCGAACACGGCCACGTCGAGGGTGACGGTGTCGGAGGTGTGGGAGTCCGCGCCGCCGGCGACCTGGACGACGACGACCGGCACCAGGGTCTCGACCCGGGGCGGAACTTCGTCCGTGACACGCGGCCCGCCCAGCTCGGCCCGCACGCCCGTGATGACGGCCAGCTCCATGTCCGGCCACATCAGCTCTCCCGGGTGTGTGCGGCGCGGCCGAGGATCCGCCGGCGCTCGGTGCTGCTGTCGCCGTACTCGTGCGCCTCGGCGTCGGGCCGGTCGGCCGTCACCTTGGCGGTCGGCCGGCCGCGGGGCCGGATCTCCTCGGACACGGTGATGGAGGCGGCGAACTCGGCCCCGATCTCGGAACGGGCCAGGGCCTTGGCCCGGGGCACGATCTCCTCGGCCTTGCGGCGCAGCGCGCCGCGCACCTGCGCGGACCGCATGACCTCGGGCAGGCACGACGGGTCGAACTCGAACCGGATGGCCATCAGCCGCTCACCACCTTCAGGAACGCCTCGGTGTGGTCGAGGATCCCGGCATAGCTGCCGTGTTCGCCGGGGTCGCCGTCGACCTCGTACAGCACCCCCCGGAACCGCACCTTCGACAGGGCGGTCAGCCCCATTGAGCGCGGCCCGGCGAGGCGCCACCGGGTGACGACCTGCGTGCGGTTGTCGTTCTGCTCGGTCGAGCTGACGGGCTGCATGTTGCAGCCGGGCACGTCCCGTTCGACGTCTTGGTAGACGTCGTGGCCGCGGTCGTCCTCGCCGACCAGGACGCGGTCGATGACGGTCACGGTGTGCCGCCGCAGCGGGTTGGCGAGCGGGGTCACGCATCATCACCCCGGTTCAGGCGGTGCGCCTCGACGGCGGCCCGCCACTGCTCGGTGATCCCGACCGCCGCCGTGGCGGCGAAGGACACGGACTCGGTACCGGTGGTGATCTGCTGGATAGCCGGATCGGTCCGGTAGATGGTGCGGGCCTGGTCCACCACGACCTCGGCGACGTCCTCGGGGACCGGGTCGAGGCCGTGGTCGTAGGTCACGGTGATCTCGGACCAGGCGGGCCAGCAGCCGGACGGGTGCAGCAGCAACCCGGCCTGCCGCCGCACCCGCACGCCCTCCAGCTCGACGCCGTCGACCATGACGGAGCGCACGGCACGGACCGGCACGGCGGGCAGGCGCAGGACCTTCCCACCGGTGCCGTCGAGGAACACCTGATCATCGGTCACCAGGCTGACCGGGTGGCGGACCTGGCCGCGGAACCTGCGGGTGGCGGCGCGCAGCGCGGCGAGCATCTGCACGTCATCCACCGGGAGTTGCAGCAGCTCGGCCAAGTCCTGCGGGTCCGCGAGGTACGGGTCAGGCCCGGCCACCGGTGCCGCCCGCCCGTGTGCGGGCTTCCTGCATGAACTCCTCGCGGCGTTCCAGCAGGCCCTTACGCCGCTCGCCGTCGGCCTCGGCGTCGAGGACCCGGGTGGTCTCCTCCTCGTCGGCCTCCGCCAGGTGGGCGACGACCTGGAGCACGGTGTGGTCCGCCGGGTTGAAGCCGTCGGGGTCCTGCACGCGGGGGTCCGCCTGCGCGCTCGTGAGCGGGGCGGCCTGCGCGCCCGTGCCCGCGGGCGGGGAGACACGGGCCCGGTAGCGGGCCTCGTCCTCCACCCGCACGCGGATCCCGTCGATAGTGATCATCTTGTGCTCAGGCACGGTGAGCCCCCCTAGGCCGCGGCCGGCTTGACGACGATGAGTCGGTTCGGCTTCCAAATGACCTGCTCGGCCCGCAGCTCCGCGCGCACGTACACGAGGTTCCGCTGCGCGTAGTCCTTGTGCTGGTTGAACGCCAGGATGGACAGGCCCTCGACGTCGAGGAGAGCGACCTGCCGCCAGTCACCGAGGATCACGGTTCCCGGGGCGAGCCGCTGCGACAGGGCGCGCGCCCGGCCCCAGGACGTGTTCGGGCCCTGGCCGAACGGGCCCTGGCCCATGAACCGGTCGGCGGTGTCCTGGAGCAGGTCCCACGCCTCGTCATCCTCGGGGGACATGAGGCACGCGGTGACGTTGCCGCCGGGCAGGGTCGTGATGCGGGTGATCGCCCTGCGGATCGCCTTGACCTGCTCCATGGCGTTCGCGCCCGGCGTGTAGGTCAGCTCCTGCACACCGGTCGTGTTCAGGATGCCGCGCGGCTCACCCGCGGTACCCGCGCCGTTCAGGAGCTTGTCCTCGATGACGGAGTCCAGGCTGTACTCCAGCTCGGAGTTCATGTAGGTCGCCAGCGCCGGAGCGTCGGACAGGAGTGCGTTGGTGACGTCGTAGCCGTCCGCGTAGGTGTACGGCTTGGCGTCGGCCAGCTCGGTCTGGATCGTGCTGGTGGGCTTCACGTTGGCGTCGCCCGGCAGGATCTCGTCCGGGACGATCGCCGCGTTGCGGGTCACGCCGGTGACCTGGAGGTATTCGAACGGGCCGGACGCCTGACCGCGGCTGATCAGGTCGAGGATGGTCAGGTTGTCGCGGTCGACCTGGTCGACCATCGGCATCCGGACCGGGGCGACGTGGCCGAGCGCGACCTGAAGCGGCGCTTCGGTGGCCTTGCGGCCGGACAGCCACTCCTTCATCGAGCCGACCTTGACGCGGCCGATGTCGACGGCGGACCCCTGGCCGAGGCCGGTCGGGTGCGCCTTGCGGAACTCGGCGTACAGGTTCGACTTCACGAACCGCTCGCCGAAGGTGCCGACGTCGCCGTCCTCCTGGCGGTCCTTCACCTGGAGCGAGGCCGGAGGCGCGGTCCGGCCGGCGTGCTTGGCGGCGGCGGCCTGGGCGGCGTCCGCGGCCTTCACCTTGGCGTCCAGCTCATCGGCCTTGGCCGACAGCTCGGTCACCTCGGTGACCTCGTCCTCGGTGAAGTCGCGGTCCTCGTCCTGGGCGGTCTTCGCCAGCTCGGCGAGACGGTCGACGGCGGCCTTGTACTGCTCGCGCAGGGTGGGCATTGGGGTTCTCCTTACAGGTACTTGCGGATGGTTGCCCGTGCGAGCACCTGGGCGGGCGACGGGCCGGACGACTTCGCGGGCGCCTCGGGGGCGGCGGCGGTCGGCTCGACCGGCCGGCGGCCGGACTCATCGGGAGTAGCCCGGCCCGAGGGCCGGGAAAGCTTCTGCGGTTCGGCTGCGGCGAGGACGTCGCCGATCGCGGCGTGCGCCGACACGAGACGGTCGTAGTGGGCGCCCGCCAGCACGCGGCCTTCCTTCACCCCGCGGGCGATGTCGGCGGCCTTGGCGGCGAGAAGTTCGGTTTCCTGGTTCGCGCCGACCAGACACGGGCCGACCTCGTACAGCCGGCTGAAGCGCTTGATCTCGTAGAACTCGCCCCACGGGTGGTTCGCGGTGTCGTCGGTGTCGACCCACCCGCCCTCACCGACGTCGTAGGCAAAGCTGAACTGCTTGATGCGGCGGCCCTTCAGCAGCCCGTGGACATGCTTCGCGGTCGGGTTCGTGTCCATGTCCTCGATCTGCGCGAGGACCTCCAGGCCGTCGGGCGTCTCGGTGGCCTCCAGGACGCTGCCGATGTGGGCGAACGGGTCCGCCCACTTGTGCGACCAGACGACCGGGATGGGGTCGCCGCTGGCTTTCCACTCGGCGAGGACTTGGGCGAACGCGCCCGGGGCGATGACGTCGCCCATGCTGTCCTCGTTGCCGAACACGCTGACGACGGCCCGGAATTGGCCGTCCTGGAGTCCGTCGTCGGGGCCGGCCGCCTTGATCCGGGCCTGTGCTTCCTTGGTGCGGGGCACGGTCAGCCCCCCTCTCGTGTGTAGTCCAGGCGGCAGCGGCAGCCGGCTGTCTCGTCCGCGTCACCGTTCGCGTCGCCGGGCCAGCGCAGCCGGTTGCTGAAGGTCTGGCCCAGCTCGACTGACTCGCCGTTCATGCGCACGTGCGAGGCGCGCGGGTTCTTCCCGCCCGTCCGCCACACCTTGTGGGTCAGGCCGGAGGCCCCGGCCGCGTCGTGCGATCCGAACGAGCGGGCCTCGGTCGCCGCGGTCACCGCGCGCAGCCCGGCCGCCGTCACCCAGGACGCCAGGCCGGCCCGAAGGTTGTCGCGCCAGTCGCCGTCATCGCGCACGGCCGCGGTCGCCGCGGTGTAGGCGGCCTGCTCGTAGGCGCCGGCGTGCGAGGCGGCGGCCTTCGCCAACCACGCCTCCATCACCGCCGGGTCCCACCCGTCCGCCTCGGGGTTCCAGACGCCGAGGACGGACCAGGCGCCGACCTGCGCCAGGCGGAACCCGTGCCCGGCGATGAGCGCGGCCAACTGCGCCTGACGCTCGGGGGATTGAGCGGCCCACAGGTCGTAGAAGTCGGGCGGCCCGTCCGCCTTGGCGTCCGCGCGCTCCAACAGCCCGTCCGCCTGCCGCTGAGCCCATACGGTCAGGGCTCCCGCGAACGCGTCGCGCTCGGCCTCGTAGGTGCCCAGATCATCAGGCCGCGCCGACTTCACGCGGGGCGGCCCTGACCTTTTGGGAGTGCCTCCGGGGCCGTGTCCCGCGGCGACGCCAGGCCGCCGATCGTGACGTTGAGCGGCGTCACCAGCTCGTCCGTGCCGTCCACATGCGGCAGGTTCTGCACGGTGCGCGCCTCGGAGCGCAGCATGTACGGCGCACCGACCGCGGTCTGAAGCAGCGCAGCCTGCTCCGTGAACGAGCCGCGCAGCTTCGCTTCGAGGTTGGCCTCGATGTAGAGGTTCGAGCCGGGGGCGAGCAGCGGCACCAGCATGGAGTTCAAGACGTCCTGCCACTGCGTCACGTAGGGGCCCAGGGAGATGGTGAACAGCATCTGGCGGAAGGCGTCGATGTTGCTGAACGTCCCTTCCCTGGCGCCGACCAGCTCGGGCGCGATGTGGTACGCCGAGGCGACCTCGGCGTCCGTCAGCTTGCGTCCCTCGATGTCCTGGGTCTCCTTCGGGTTGAAGGAGTTGACGGTGACGAGCTTCATGCCGTCTTCCAGGATCGGCGTCCCGCCGGCCTGGCCTGCCCTGCCGATGAAGGCGTTGAACGCGGCCAGGAAGCGGGCCTTCGCGGTGGCTGACCACTGCGGCGCGTCGGCCGGCCGCTCGATGACCGTGGGTACGCGGGCTCCGTTGCGCCACACCTGGCGGCGCCACTCGACGGCCTCGGCCTGCTCGGCGAGGATCTGCCGCAACGTGTCCATCGGCGACGTGCCGTCCGCGCCGACCGTCGCGTACCCGTGGTCGTACAGGAACGGCGCGGGCAGCGGCACGACCTCGGCCGGTCCCTTGGCGGAGATCAGGTACAGGGCCTGCGGCTCGTCGTCCTCGTCGGCCAGGATGTGGAACCGGCGGGATGGCTTGCGCCGCAGCTCGAACTCGGAAGAAGTGTCCGCGTTCCTGATGACCTGCAAGCACCACCGGTCGTAGATCAGCCAGTCCACCAGCACCGAATGCCACAGCCGCGCCGGCGACCGGTGCGGCGCGGGCTGCGACAGCAGGCGCGCCAGCGGATGATCCGTCACACGCCGCCGGTCCACATCCGAGACGCGCTCGTACACGTGCCACGGGATCGTGCACAACTGGCGGGCGATGTAGTCGACCACCTTCCGCACGCTGGGTTGCGTCTCCCACACCTGGCCAGCCGCCGCGGTGTCGGCGTAGACCGACAGCGGCACCCCCGGGTCCACCACGCGGATCCCGTTCGCCGCCAGGTGCGCGCCGAGCTGCGACAGGTCCTGAAAGCCCTCGGCGGCCTTGGCGAGCACGGGCACGCCGTCCTGCGTGATGACCTGCCCGGAGGCAGGAGTCTTTCGGCGCGGCCACCACCGCATGGGCCCACCCCCTTCTCAGATCGCTTCGAAATCGGTGTCCTCGTAGGCGGAGCGGCGCACGGGCGGGCGGGCCAGGACCTCGGACATGGCGTCACACAGGGCAGACACGCCGTCGATCTTGTCGCCGCCATGGGACTTGTCCGGCTTCACGTTCCCGGCCGTGTCCATCGCCACCGCGAGGTTGTCGACCATCCACGCCATGACCGGATTCCCGCCATGACGCAGCACCGGCCGCCCGCCCTCGGCCACCTGCCGCTCGCCCTGGAGCAACAGCCGCTTCACGGCCTTCAACGCGGGCGACATCGACTTGTAGCCCTGCCCGACACCGACCATGGGCGCCTTCTCGCCCTCCAGATCGTTCGTGAGCTGCGTCGACGACCAGCGGTCGAACCCCAACGACCGCACGTCATAGCTGTCCAGGTCCTTCCGGATCTGAGCGCCAATCACCGTGTAGTCCGTGACGTTCCCCGGCGTCGTCTTCAGCCAGCCCTCACGCACCCACACCGACGCGGACCCGGCCGTCCGCCGGTCCAGGTCCCGGATGTTCTCCTCCGGCGTCCAGAACCTCACGAGCAGGTCATAGGACTCGTCCGTGTCGTCCGGGAACAGCCACACCAACGCGTTCAGGTCGGACACGGCGCCGAGGTCCAGGCCGCCATACGCCTCACGGCCCCTCAGCTTCACCTCGTCGACCATGGCGCCGTTCGCCGTCCAGGACTCCAGCGTCAGGTACTTCGTTGTCTGCTTCGTCCGGATCCCGCAGTGCAGCCGCAGGAACGAGGCCAGTTCGGCCGGCGATTGCTTCGCCTTGTCGGCCGCCGTCCGCAGGTACGCCCGCGTCGGCGAGACGCCGTAGCCGGGGTTCGCCTTCTTCCACGTCGACTCGGCGAACGGGTCGTCGGTCGACTCCGCGGCGAACACCACGCCGTACACCGCCGGCGCCGAGTACGCGCCGCGCGCCAGCTGCTCGATGCGCTCCCTCTTACGGCCGTAAACGGACTCCTTCTTCCCCGCGTCCGCGGTCGTGATGATGAAGATCAGAGGCTGACGGCGCGAACCCGTACCTGACTCGATCGTCTCCACCAGCTCGGGGGACTTGTGCTCGTGCAGCTCGTCCACGATGCCCGCGTGCAGGTTCAGACCGTGCTGCGCGCCCGCGAGGGACGACACCGGCTTGAAGTAGCTGTCCGTCTTCGGGTGCAGGATCACCGATGCAAACGGCTGCATCACCCGGTTCAGCGCCGGGGACTTCTCCACGATCGCCCGGACAGGCTTGAACAACAAGCCGGCCTGTTCCTTGGTCACGGCCGCGGTGATGACCTGGGCGCCGGGCTCCCCGTCCGCCGCCATCATGTACAGCGCGATACCGCCGGCCAAAGTGGTCTTGCCGTTCTTGCGCGGCACGTCGACGTATGCCTCGCGGATGATCCGCACGTACATGTCGGCGTCGTCGTCCCAGTGCACCCACCCGAAGATTGGCCCCACGATGTAGGCGACCTGCCACGGATCCGGGCGCAGTGGCTGACCGGCCAACGCGCCCTGTGTGTGCCGCAGTTGGTCGAACGCGCGCAAGACGCGGTCGACGCCGAGCGCGTCGAACATGGCGCCCGGCTCCTCGCGCGGCTCCGGCGTCTTCACCAGCGGCGGACAGTCCGGCAGAGGGATCCCACGCTCCGCCAGATACCAAGCCACTTCCGGGCTGATCTTCAGCCGGGCCAGTAGCTCGGCATCCTGGTACGCCTCGGGCGTCGGGTCAGGCGAACGGGTTGTCGGGGTCCGGCTCATTCTCCGACCCCCTCGCCAACTGCTGCTCCGTCGAGGGCGTCAGGCCGAAATGCCCCGCCCACGACCGCAGCTCACGCCCCGCGTTGCGCGCGATACCGACCGCGGGGTGAGCGAGAGTGCCTTGCTTCGCCTCGATCGTCAGCCCCTCACGCTGCACGGTCTCCGTTGCCTCACGGAACGTCGCCCACGCCTCGCAGTACGAGGCGAGCGCGGCCCGGTCCTCCGGCTTGAGCAGGTCGAGGCGGGACAGCCCCGGGACCACCCGGTCCCACTCCGCGCGCGCCTCGTCCGTCAGCCACGACGGCGCCTCCGGCGGGAGCCGCTTGAACGCCGGCCCGGTGTTCACCTCACGGCCAGCGGAGTCCTTCCCCGGCGCACGGCCCTTGATCAACTTCAGGGCGGCAGGCTGAGCAGTGCGTCCCATGGTCTAGACCCCCTGTCGCCGATTCGGTGCAGCCGTGCGCCGAGCTGACGGCGCCGGGTCCCCAGGCGATCAATCCGGAAATCCGGACTCCCCTACCCCCGGGAAGAGGATGGGCGCGTGGATCGCCCGGTTCAGATCGGTGATGGCCTCGTTGAGCCGGCCATGTGCTGCGGCGTACTGAGCGAGGGCTTCGGCAACCTCGGCTTGGCCTTCGTAGACACGCTGCCGCGCCCTGGCGAGGTTCTTGCTGCGGGTGTCGATAGCCCGATGGATGGCGATGTCCAGGTCACTGATGACGGGTTTGTACATGGGGGTGAGCCTCCGTATCTCTCAGCGGGCCCTGCGCCGTGCTCTGTTGGCCCGTGCGGCCTCGGCCTTGGACTTGATCAGGTGGCACGGCTCGCAGATCAAGCCGAGGTTGTCGAGGTCTTCGGCTGCTCCGCCTTCGAAGATCGGCGTGATGTGGTCGAGCTGGTGGCCGTGCTCGCCGTCGGGATCGTCGTCGGGGTCGGGTTGCTCGGTGCCGCATCGGTAGCAGCAGCCGTTGTCCCGCTCGGTGACTCGGCGCTTCAGGGTGCGCCAGCGTCCGGAGCTGATGCCGTACCTGTTCGCCTTGTCGTCGCGGCCTGCCCACGGGATGGGCTGGTGGGCGTCGCAGCGTCCACGCCGGGTGGCGAATGCGTGGCACTGGGGGTCGGTGCACCGGGAGGGGGGCCGGCTGGGCATGGGGGGGGACCTCCCGGGGGGGTACCCGGGGTGCCCGGGGTGGAGGGGGACGTGCTCTGGGGTGGGGAGCGGGCAGGAGGCTCGGGGTCAGGAGGTGGGGGTGTCTCGTGTGGCGCCACAGTTGTTGCACGTAAACCCGTTGCACACGACGCCGAAGCACACCACGCAAGCCGGGTCCTCCAGCATCGCGGCCGGGCGCACGTTCAGTGCGACGGCCAGGGCCACGAGATCATCGGCGTCAACTCTGCGCCCGCCTGACTCGATCTTGGCGATTCCCAGAGGCGGGATGGGGCGTCCGAGTTCGCTTACACGGTCGGAGAGCTGTTTCTTTGTCAGCCTCTGGGTTTCTCGTAGGAGCTTCACCTTGACGGCCACGTTCCGCCCGGCCTGTCCCAGCTTGATTGGTTGCTTTGCCATGTGCGTCTCCAGGAATGGCGGAAGCCCCGATGCCTGGAGACATCGGGGCTTCCTTCCTGCCCGGATCAGGGGCAGGCGGTGGACACGAGGACGCCCCCGCCGGGGAACCGTAACGGAGGCGTCGTCGTGCGTCTGGTGTGTCCGGGCACGCCGGACGTGCCTTGAGTGTTGCAGCAGGTCAGATCGCGGGTCAAGCCGCCCTGGCTGTCAGGTGGTTGTGGAGTTCATCGAGGTCGATGAGAGCGCGGCCGGACTGGTCGTAGCCGTGGTGCGTGAGTACGCCTCGCCGGAGCCATGACCGGAGTGTGGCTGGGGGGACTCCGGTGGCGGCCTGTGCGGCGTAGATGTCGACGATGACGGGCTGGTGCATGTCTCCATGGTGCCCGTGGTCTTGGCGCTCCAGCGGGCCAGGATGTGGGCGGCGTGCTGGCGGACGAGGTGGGGGACGATCTCCTCGGCGGGTTGCCCCGTGGCGGACTCGATCGTGCGGATGTCTTGGCCGAGCTGGTCGGTGGGGGTGAGTGTCAATCCTTCGGGGCCGGTCCGCAACCAGGGTGCCGCACGGGGCGCCGGATCAGGCGGCGTGTCTGCCTCACCGGGTGCCTCGTCCGGGGCGGGGTCCTCCTCGGTAGCCGTGGGGCGGGCGAGGAGGTCTCTGCGCACGGTCTCGCGGGAAACCCCCAGCTCAGCAGCGATGTCTGCTGTGCTCATGTGGAGGTCGGTGAGGTGGGCGACGATGATGCGCCGGACCTCGATGGACAGCACGCTCACAGGGCACTCCGCTTGCTCGTGGTGGTGCACGGGTGGATGTCGTCTCGGTGGTCCTGGTGGGCCCGGCGTGTGGCGGCGGCGGTGTAGTCGGTGTGGCACTGGGCGAGGAGGCGCGCGACACGGAGTCGTTGCGCGACGGCGGCGTTGGTGGGGGTGCGGCGCACGATGCCGGCGGCGATCAGGTGCCGGGTAGGGTTCGGCTGGGTCATGAGGCTGTATTCCTCTGATCAAGTGGTGGCCCCTGGCAGCCGGTTGCGTCGGCTGGCTGGGGGTGCCCGCTTTTCGGGCCTATTCGGTTGTGGCCAGCGCGTGAGACTCGGACAGTTCCTGTTGTGCGCGGGCGAGTTGGAGGAGCCGGGTGGGCGGCCAGGTGGCGCCGCACCAGCGGCAGGTGATGGTGGACGTGCTGGGGTAGCGGAGCAGCACTGCGCCGCACAGGGTGCCGTCGGCGGTGGAGGCCGGGCACAGGCCCGTGCGGACGGGCCGGTCGGCCGGGTCGGTGGGGATGATGATGGAGCGGACGTCGCGCTCCAGGCCGCGGATCTCTTCGGCCATCGCGCCCGCGGCTGGCCAACTCGCGGTGATCCAATCGAGGTTGATGGACAGGGCGCGGGCGGCGGTGGTGATGCGTCGGCCGATGGTGCCGGTGATGACCGGGGTGTCCCATCCGCGGTCGGCTTGCATGGCGGCCCGCCAGTCCTCGAGGACGCCGACGATGCCGCCCGGGCCGCGGAGGGTGAGGACCGGTTCGGTCACGGGCAGGGACGCCTCGGCGCGCCCGCCGCGGCCCGCCCCGCCGAGGGGCGCCGGGGCGGGCTGAAGGAAAGCGCCGAGCGCCTCGTGCCAGCGGGGTGCTGAGTCGAGGCGGTGGGCGGTGGCGAGGGTGCAGCCGGGGCACAGGTAGCCCTCGGTCTCGTGGTGCTCGCACAGGCCGCAGGTGTTCATGTGGCGCTACTCCTCGGTGGTGTCGAGCGCGGCGAGGACGGCCACCGCTGCCGAGTGCGGTTCGCCGGGGCGCACGGATGCCTGCCAGGTGGCGGCCAGGGTGCGCACCCGCTCGATGGCAGCCTCGGCCCGCTGCCGCGCCTGGTGCGGGGTGAGGGCACCGGGTGCGACGCGCTGAAGGACGAACGCGAACCGCTCGGGCGACTCGCCGACCTTCACCTCCATCTCGACGGGCGTCTCGGTGTAGTTCGGCGCATCGCCGAGCATGGCGCGGGCGGCGCCCACCCAGTGCGCGACCAGCTCGCGTGCGGGCTCCAGCTCCATGGCCATCCCGTTGCGGAAGTCCATCGCCTTCAGACCGGTCTCATCCAGTTGGCGCCGGATCCAGCGCTCACGCGCTTCGTCGTCACGGCCGGCGAGTTCAGTCAGCAGGGTGTCCCGTTCGGCGTACAGGCCGTCGAGTTGGGCGTCGTTGATGCTGCTGGCGGTGTGGCGTTGCTGATCGCCGGGCCACTCGGCGGCGGGCTGGTCGCCGACGGGCTGCCACTCCATGATGGTCCGTGGCCGCCGCTCGACCTCAACCGCGTCGACCGTGCCCGCGTAGTCCCACGGGTCGGTGCCCTCTTGCATCTCGGTGAGGCCCTCCTCGAAGTGCACGCGGTACGCCTTGCCGTCGTCTGGGGCCCGGAAGACGAGTTCCTGGACGGCCACCCACCGGCGGGTCTCGACCTGCTCGCGGTGCAGCTCGACGGGGGCCTCGGGGAACTTGGCCGCGTGCTCCTCGGTGGGGAGGTCGTCGGGGAGGCCCCAGGCGTCGAGTTGTTCGCGGGTGAAGGTGCGGGTGTGGCTCATGGGGTGCTCCTACGCGGCGTTGTGGATCTGCGGGGTGTGGATGCGGGGTGCTGCGATGTGCCAGCCGAGGGCGCGGAGTTCGGCGACGACCAGGCGGCCGAGCCTCTCGGACGAGGCGGCCGGGTGCTCGTCGCGGACGGCGGCGATGACGGCGGCGATGGCGTCGGGGATCACGCCGCGGCCCCGAGGCCGACGGTGTGGGGGCAGTGGCCGGTGCGGGCGCGGGCGAGGAGCTGCTGGACGGCGCGGTGGCCGGTGGCGCGTTCGTGGGTGCCGCAGTGGCAGAGCCAGTCGGCGACGGGGAGTTGGCTGCGGTCGAGGCCGCGGGCGGTGATGCCGGGGCGGATGCCGGTGATGCAGGCGGGCTGCTCGCTCATCGAGGGCCGCCGTTCCGGCGCGCCTGCCACTCCTCTTCAGTGACGTACGTCTTGGGTTTCGAGATCGCCTTCTTGCGCGGCCGGCTGGCGTTCCGTTCGTTGTGATAGGCGTTTTCGGCCAAGCGGCAGGGTTCGCACAGGGGTTCCTTCCTGTACCGATGTTGCCGAGCACCCCGGAAGGTGCCGTGCGCGATCGGCTTGCGCTTGCTTCCTCCGCGCGGACGCTTGAGCCCGATGGCCTTGATCAGCTGGTCCAGGTCGGTGTCTGTCATCTCGGTCATGCCGCGCCACCCTCGGGCCAGACCATGTGCCCCACTCCGTGGTCGCTGAGGTGCCCAACGGGCTTGGCACAACGGAAGATGCCGCCGTCCACGGACAGGCACCGCTGCCCCTCCGGGTCCTGTGCCAGATGGTCGAGGCCCTGCTGTTCGCGGAGGAGCGCGGCGAACTGCTGGCCGGACATGGTGACGAACCAGCGGCCGGGGTCGGTGGTGCCGCGGCGCTTGTGCCAGACGACGCCGAGGGAGGCGTGGTCGTTGTCGCGCTCCAGCTCGGCCTCGGCGACCCACGCGGGGAGTTCCTGGCGGGCGCAGTTCTTGACCTCGATGACGACGCCGGGGATGCCGGCGATGTCACCGCGGTCGTGGGTGCCGTTGAGGGTGCGGCGCTCGGCCTGGGCGAACCCGGCGTCGCGGAGGTAGCGGACCACGGCGGTCTCGGCGGCGGTGCCCTTGGCTTTGGATCGGCTCACAGCAGGGTCTCCTGTACGGGTCGGGGTGGGCAGCGGTGGTCGGCGATGACGGTGTGGGTGCAGTGGCCGGCGCGGATGTGCTCGGTGCTGCGCCAGTGGATGCGGGCGGTGGTGTGTTCGCCGGAGGTGAGGCACCAGGTGAGGCGGCCGTCGAGGCGGGCGAGGATCTCGGCGACGGGGTCGAGCGGGGTGGGGTCCGCGCGGACGTCGAGGGCGGCGACGCGGTCGGGGGTGCGGGCGGTGATGGTGTCGGCGCCGCAGCGGGGGCAGGGGGTGAGGCGGGCGGTCTCTACGCGGGCGTCGATCTTGGCCTGTAGCCGGTCACGGAGCGTCGCCTTCGGGCGGGCGGTCATCGGGTGCCCCGGTGACGCTTGGGGTGACGGGTGACGCTTGTGACGCCAAGTTCGGGATGACGGCCCGTGCGCGTGCGCGCGCACGGGATAGAAGGGAACGGGAAACTAAGCGTCACAAGCGTCACAAGCGTCACCACCTGCGGTGATGCGGGGTGCGATGCGTCACCCAATGCGTCACCCATGCGGCCCGATGCGTCACCTGGTACCGCCGGGCGGGTCCTGTAGGGGTGCCCGAGGCGCCTGGCGGGGTGACACATCGGGGTGACGGGTTGGTAGGGGGGTGACGGGTTCACCGGGCACCTCCGGTACGCAGAGCGACGCCGTCGTAGAAGCGGAGGTCTTTGGTCCGGCCGATCTGGACGCCGTGCTTCTTCATCTGCCCGGCGAGCTTCTTGGCCGAGACGGGTTCCTCGTCTTCCTTCTCGCACCACCGCTCGTAGGTGGCGCGTAGGACCTTGGAGGGGGTCTGCATACCGGGGGTGCCGGGGATGCCGATGGTGCACATGTCGTCGACGAACCGGCCGACGGTGTCCTGTTCGCCCTGGTACTCCTCGGTGGCGGTCTGGACGGCGGCCGGGGTGATGAGCCCGTGGCGGGCGTAGTCGGCGGCGCCGCGGATGAGCCACGCGAGGATCGCCGGGCCCTCCTGGTCGACCAGGTGCTCTTCGAGGCTGGTGTCCCGCAGGTGCTCGGGCACGGTGTTGAGGAAGGGGACCAGGCGCAGGCGGCGCCAGAATGCGGGGCCGCCCGTGCGCACCTGCGGTCGGTGGTTGCCGAGGAGCCACAGGGTGTGGGTGGGGGTGAAGGAGAAGAAGTCCTGGCGCATGAAGCGGCCGGTGATGATGTCGCGGCCGGTGAGCATCTTGATCCGGGCCTCGGCGAACCGCTGGCCGTCGTCCAGCTCTGAGGCGACGACGAAGCGGGCGCCGGCCAACCTGGCGATCTCGGTGGGGTGGTTGGACGCCGAGGACGCGAGGAGCATTTCCGACGGGGCGCTGATGCTGTAGCCGGTCTCCCCGATGCCGACCAAGCGCATGACGGTGTCGGCCAGCGTGCTCTTGCCGTTGGCGCCGTCGCCGAATGCGAAGGGGAGGAGCTGTTCGGTGACGGTGCCGATGAGGGATACGCCGAGGAGGCGCTGGACGTAGGTGATGAGGTCGGCGTCGCCGCCGAACGTGTCCTCCAGGAAGGAGCGGAAGCGTTCTGCGGGGCGTTCGGGGTCGGGGGCGACGGTGGTGGTGCGGGTGTGCAGGGAGGCCGGGTCGGGGGCGGTGAGCTGGCCGGTTCGCAGGTCGACCACGCCGTCCGGGGTGTTGAGTTGCCACGGGTTGGCGTCGAGGGTGGCGAGGGGGGCGACGATGCGCGGGTCGGTGCGGGCGACTTTGACCATGGAGTCGAGGCCGCGGGCGGACAGGGACCGCTGCTTGTGCTGCTGTTGGCCGTCGCCTTCGGGCAGGGAGCGGGCGATGTCGCGGGCCAGCTCGGCGACGTGGCCGCGTTCGTCCCATGCCCAGCGGTGGCCGTCCCAGGTGAGCCAGCCGCGTTGGGGGCAGTAGCGGATCGTGTCGGCGTGCTGGTCGACCAGGCGCAGGGCGTTGCCGTCGTCGGTGCGGGAGTACGTGCCCGGTCCGGCCGCGGCCGCGGGTTCGTTGACCTGGAGTGCGGCGGCTCCGTCGACGGGTGCGGCCGGGGTGGGGACGACGGCCAGGTGCCGGGGTTGGGGGCGTTGGCCGTAGCCGCGGGCGCGGAGGGCGCGGGCGGCGGCGGAGTGGTCGCCGTCGTGTTCGAGGAGGGCGTAGGCGCCGGGCTTGGTGTAGGGGCGTTCGGGTTCGAACTCTGTGCTGGTGGTGAAGACGTAGAGGCGGTCGCGGTCGGTGGCGTGGCCGGTGGTGGCGGAGACTCCGGGACCGGTCTTCCCGGGGCGCTGCCAGTACGACGTGCTGCCGCGGGTGAGGAGTAGGCGCCAGCCGCGGGGCTTGAGGATGTCGGCCCAGGTGGTGCGCTGTTCGTAGTCGTCCAGGGGGGATATGGAGCCGTCGGCGGCCGGGGCCGGGCCGCTGCCGTGCAGGAACGCGGACGCCGGGTCGGTGGCGGCCGGGGCAGGTGTCTCGGTGTGCTGGGTGGTGTCGAGCATCCGGGCGATCTGGAAGAGGGCGTCCCGTTCGTCGCCCGAGACGGTGGCGATGGACTCCGGGCCGCCGGCGAGCAGCTCCCAGGGGCGGCCGGTGTCGTGGACGGGGCCGTGGCTGGGGGCGGTGACGACGAACCCGCCTTCGCCGCGGGTCTCGATGAGGACCTGGACGCGGGCGCCGGGCGCGGCTTGCAGCTCGGCCTCGGTGGCCGGGCGGCGGGCCAACTTCGTGTTGCCGAGGACGGGGCCGTCGGTGACGCGGTAGATGAGGTGGTAGCCGCCGGACGGGGTGCGCTCGCAGTACCCGGTTTTGATGGCGGACCACACCTTGCCGAGCCCGGACGCCTCGGCGATCTCCCCGAACTCGGTGTGGACGGCCTCGGCGACGGCGCGGCCCTCGAACTCCAGCATCTCCAGGTTGCCGGAGACGGCGCCGAGGATGATGCCGAGTCCGGGGTGCCCGTTGGAGAACCACGCGGTGAGCTGCTGCTCGTCGGCGGCCTGCCGCATGTACGGCTTCCACTGCCCGAGGGGGGCCTTGGTGCCGTTGGCGGCGGCGGGGACGACGCTCGCGCCAGCCGCGCGCCAAGCGTGCGCGGCTGTGAGCGTGTCCTGCGGGTGCGTGCTGCTCAAGGCTGGTGCTCCTCAGCGGTGTTGCTCGGGGTGTGATGGAGGAGTGTGGGGGGCGAGTACGGCCCGGCCGCCGGGACGGGGAGCCCGGCGGCGGACGGTCAGGCGGCGCCTCTGGCGATGGCCTTCAGGCGGTCGACGCCGCCGTGCTCGGCGAGCAGCTCGAATGCCGCCGCGTAGTCGGGCCAACCGGCGGCGAGGCGCGCAGCGTTGGCGTAGTCGGCCTGTTCCCACGCGCGGAGCAGCGCGGTCGTGAACGAGCCGGCGGGGTAGCCGCCGTGTCCGGTGTGGATCAGGACGTGGTTCGCGGCGGTGTCGGTGATCTGGGTGCTCATGCGTGGCTCCGTTGGGTTGGTCCGGCCGCCGCCGGGCCGTGTCATCGCGGCGGCGGCCGGTGCTTCGGGCGCGGGTCAGAAGGGGGGTTCCTGGCCCTGCTGCTGGGGGATCTGCGCGGCTTGCTGGGCGAGGGCGGCGGTGGCCGGGGTCTGCTGCGCGGCGGCGTACTGCTGCGGGGTGAGGCCCGCGGGTGGGACGGTGGCGGGCGGCGGGGTGGTGATCTCGCCGGTGGTCGGGTTCACGCCGGGCGGCACCGCGGCGGCGGGCGCGGGGGCGGCCTGGCTGAACGTCGGCTGGTTCGCGGTCACCCACGCCTGCGCCTTGATGTCGTCGGTGCCCTCGGCGAAGGGGAGCAGCGCCCACGCCTGGAACCCGGACTTGGTGGCGACCTGCCCGATGCGGCCCAGGATCATCGTCTGGCCGACGCTGAACCGGGACACGATCGCCTTGTGGGTGACAGCCACGCCCTCGGCGAGCTGGCCGTCGCCGTCGAGGTCGACGATGTCGACCTCGGCCTGGTCGATCTCCTCGTTCCGCAGCGTGTCGAACCGCTTGCTGATGTCGCGGACCTTGGTGATGAGGACCAGGTGGCCGTTGTGCTCGGCGGGCTTGAAGAAGCCGCCGAACGAGGTGTCGGGCTGGTTGAACATTGCGTTCTCCTTTGGTGCTTGTCCCGGCCGGCGGATGCCGCTCGGGGGTTGTGCGGTGTGGCCCCGCCCGGAGTTGTGGGGCGGGGAGATCAGGTGTGGCCGGGGCAGCCGCGGCTGAGGTCGGTGCTGCCGCGCTGGTGCCAGTCGCAGAAGAAGCACTTCGCGTCGGGGCTGGTGGGGAATGCGGCCCACTGGGCGGGGTTGGCCTCGGGGTCCAGGGCGAGGAGCCGTTCGCGGATTGCCTGGAGGCGGGCGATGGCGGCGAGGGCGACGTCGCGTCGGTACTCGTCCACCCACACGTAGGGCTCGAGGCGGTACTGGCGGGGCAGGAACACGATGGCCACCCGGCGGGGTGTCTCGCCTGCGTTTTCCATGCCGAGGCCGTAGAGGTTGGCTTGGATGCGGTACTGGTCGCCGGGCCCGTTCCGTCGGTACTTGGCGAGCGAGTCGGGTGACGTCGCCTTCCAGTCGTAGACCGTGCCGGTGAGCCGGTCGTACAGGTCGGCGGATCCGGCGATGGTGGCGTCTTCGGTGTGGCCCTGGTGAACGGTGACGCGGCGCTCCACCAGGTACCGCTCGCCCTTGGGGTCGCGCTGCTCGAACAGCTCGGCCATCCACGTGTAGATGGCGGTGCCCTGGACGCTGGCCCAGGGCTCGCGGTCGGCGCCCGGCGCGGTGGGCCAGTCCATGGACTTGTAGGCGAGGGCGCGGTCGCACGGGTTGCCGACTTCGGACGGGCCGATGCGGCGTTGTTGGGAGCGGGGCGCGTTGTTCGCCGAGTCGATGATGAGCCTGCGGATCTGCTGCGCGATCACGTCGCCGGGGGTGGGGTGGGCGGTCGGCTTCCCGGCGGTTGTGGGCTGGGCGAACATCGCGTCTCCCTTCTCGTTGGGTGGGGGTGGCCGGGCCCGCGGGGAACGGGACCGCGGGCCCGGCCGGTCGGGGGCTACTGGTCGTCGAGCTCGGCGGCGTGGTGCTCGCACTCGGGGCAGTCGCAGTCGGTCCACGTGCCGTCGATGAACTCGCCGTGGCACTCGCCGTCGTCGCCGTCGTCGTATGGCTCGGCGGCCTGCGCGGCGGCGTCCTCTGCGGCCCAGCGCGCCTCATCGGCGGCGTCCAGGGCGTACTCGGCGGTCTCGTCGGCGCTCATGACGTCGGCGTTGGTCAGCTCGTCGTAGTCGCTCACGCGACCACCGCCTTCCTGGTGATGGTGCGGAGTTCGGCGAGGGCCTGGCCGATGGCGCGGCACCGGCCGGGGCAGTACCAGCGGGCGGGCTCGGTCGACCCGTGGGCGTGGACGCGGACCATGCCGTCCGGGCGCGGGGTGGTGGCCGGCGCCCCGCAGCCGTCGACCGTGCACCGTTCGATCACCGGCACGGTCGAGGCCGCGACAGCAGCCCCGACGCGCCCCTTGTTCCACGCCTGCTGACCGGAGGTGGCGGGGTGCTGGGCTGCGTTGTCGGCCCGCTTCGCTTCCAGGCACGGCTCGCACGGCGGGTCCTTGCGCCGGTTGTGCTGGCGCCAGCCGCGCAGGGTGCCGTGCTCGATCTCGGCGCTCACCGGCGGCGCCCCTTCCGTGCGTCTTCGACCGCGCAGGCGGCGATGAGCATGACGGCGGCGAGGGTCGGGAATACCGCCCACGCGATGAGGGCGAGAGTCCAGTGCCACATCACGAGCCACCTGCCTCGGTGTCGGCCCGGCGGCGCAGGTAGGTGACGATCTGGTCAGCGCGCAGCCACTCCCCGCCGAGGTGCTGGGCCCGCCGCTCGATGCGGTCGGCCGCGTCCCGCAGCGCCGTGTCGGCAGCGGCCCGCTGCTCCAACTCGGCGATGCGGGCCTGCAACTCGGTTACTTGCCCTTGCAGGTAGCCGTTGGCGAAGACCAGCTTCCCCGGTGCTGATGTGACGCCAGCCTGTGCCGCCTGCTGGTCAATGAATGCGTCGAAACGCTGCATCCGCTCCCGGATCTCCTGTTCCCGCTCGGGCGTCAGGTCGGTGCTCACGCGGCCACCCCCTGGTGGACGGGGGTGGCGTGGTGTTCGCGGTACGCGCGGCGGCCGTTCAGCGTGGGGCGCCAGACGATGGGGCCGTGGCACTTGCGGTACGGGTCGTGGAACCAGGCGCGGTGGAACGCGGTGTGGCCGCAGTCGGGGCACGCGGTCTCCGGCCCGGATCGGCGCCCGTGGCCTTCCGCGTTGACGGCGTACTGGCGCTCGAACAGGTCGGGGCGGCGGAACTCCAGCGTGCCGTCGAGGACATGGGCGTTCTGGAGCGGTACGTCGGTGTAGTCGTCCCCGTAGTAGGTGATCGCCGCGTCCTCGTCCCCGGCGGTGACCCAGATGACGCGGAGGACGGTCTCCTCCACGACGACGGGGTACGCCCGCTCGTCCAGGCCGTAGGTGCCGGCAGCGGCCTGGACGATCAGTGCCTCCACCGCCGGGTCCGGCTCGGCCGGAACGGGCCGTGGCCACCGGATGTCGAGGTAGACGTGGTCCCCGGCGTGGCCCAGGTCCAGTTGGCACTCCTGGTAGGTGCCGTCGGGGTACGGCTCCAGGCACTTCATGCGTCACCCCCGCGGGAGTTGAGGGTGTAGAAGCGGTGGCTGGTCTGCTCGCGGCGCACCAGGTGCCCCTTGGTGTGCCCGTCGCGGGCGCCGGTGAAGAACGCGGCGATCCGGGCGCGGCGGCGGGCTCGGACGACCGACGTCTCGGGCAGCGCGGCCGGGCACCGGCATGGCAGCACGGTCGGGAACTCGCACGGGCGCGGGTGCCGGTGGGTGGACTCGCCCTGTTGCGGCGATCCGCCGCGGGTGTCCTTCCCACTCGGGTGCGCCATCGCGGCACCGGCCGCCTTGGGCGTGAGGACGTAGGCGATGGGGTCCTCAACAACGGACCGGCTCTCGGCGAGCTGCTGCGCCAGCTCGGGGGAGTTGAGCAGTCCGGCGGAGTCGAGGGCGTCCGCGATCCCAGCGGGGTCGTGGCCCTGGGCGATGGCTGCTCGGATGACTCCGGCCGCGGAGGTGAGGGCGCGTGAGGTCACGACTCGCCCCCGTCCCCGTCCCCGGGCTCCGCTTCGAGGCGGGCGATCTTGGCGTGGGCCTCGGCG
This sequence comes from Streptomyces sp. NPDC058045, assembly GCF_042885635.1. Taxonomy (NCBI): domain Bacteria; kingdom Bacillati; phylum Actinomycetota; class Actinomycetes; order Kitasatosporales; family Streptomycetaceae; genus Streptomyces; species Streptomyces sp. NPDC058045. The sequence goes on from NZ_JBHVRR010000008.1 coordinate 39,007, forward strand.
AGTTCGGTTTCGACCGTGCGCCGCCGGGTGGCGGCCTCGGCGATGCCGTCGCGCCACTGCTGCACGCCGGCCAGGACGCGGTCGGCGACGGCGAGCCGCTCCTCGACCGTCATCGCGGAGGGGAACATCATCTGCATCTGGTTGGCGGTCGCCTTCTCGCTCGGCTGCAACGTCAGCGAGGCGATGGGGTACGTCCCCGAGTCGACGGTGCCAGTGGTCGTCCAGAAGTCGTAGGCGTGCATCAGGTCACCGCCTCGGCGTCGGCGGCGGTCGGCGGCTGGGCGGCGGGCGACTCGGCGAGCGGGACGGGCAGGCCCGGGGCGGGGTCGGTGAGCGTCCACGCGACTACTCGCACGTCGTAGACGTGGCCGGTGGCCTCGATGTACGTGGAGCCGTCCTTGCGGGTCTCGGACGTCTCGGTCAGGTGCTGCTCGTCGCGGAACCGGCGCAGGCCCGGGACGTCCATGTGAAAGTTGAAGCGCAGCACGGGTTCCGTAGCCGCCCATGGCGGCGCCGCGACCTCGAACACGGTGGGCAGCGTGTGCGTCTCGCTGATGATCTGCTCGGCCAGGGACAGCGCGGCCATGTAGCTGCCGCGCTGCGGATTGTCGGCGGTGGACTGCTCGGGTTCGGTACTCTGCGTGGTCACGGTGACCTCTTTCGTTAGGTGGGGTCGCCGGTCGGGGGTCGCTCGGGCCTGCAAGCGGAGCGGCCCTTCGGCGTTTTTCAGGACGCCGCGCGGCGGGCGGTGAGCCCGCGCGGCGGCAGGGGGCGCAGGTGCGCCATCGGGTTCACGCCGACAGGTGCTGTCGGGACCGCAGAGAGCGGGCCCGTGGTCGGCTCGTGGTGGTGCAGCGTGTCGATGCGGTCCAGGTCGTCGTCGGTGAATGTGACGGTGCGGCCCTTCTTGCTGTGCGGCAGCTGCTTGATGTGGCGGCGCAACCAGTCCTCGGTGACGCGTAGTTCGTTCGCGGCCTCGGGATACGTGTAGCGGGCGGTCATGCCGACGCCAGTTCGTCTATCCGACGCGGGGCTGGGCCAGGGACAGCGCGGCCCCGCGGCGCCCACAGGCACAGCTCGTCGACGCCGATTCGCTGGCAGATCTTGCGTGCCACGGACGCGGGCTGTGACCGGGTCTGGCCGTTCAGCAGTGCGTCGATGGTGCTGTTCGGAACGCCGACCGCCGCGGCGAGTTCACGCCCGCTGATGCTGGCGCCGTCGCCGGTGCGCTCCATGAGGATGCGCATCACGTTCGGGCGGACCAGCTCGAAGCGGGGTTCGTCCACAGCTCGGCCTCCCTTGGACAGGATGTCCAGATTTCTGGACACCGGAAGCATGGCAGAACCTGGGCGCGGTGTCCAGATCCTTGGACACCGCCGCGCCGGGTCTGCATTCGGTCAAGGTCGGGGAGTGGGGTGGCGTCCGTGGCCAGAGACCTGGACACTGTGCCCAGATAGGCGCCTCATGTGAGGCGGCTACCAGGGCATATGCCAGTTACGAGATAGAGGCCACGTGGGCAGTAAGTGCAGCTTGGGCCCTACGCGGAGACGAGGGACATGACAGCCGAGGGCACGGCACAGGACCGCTCGGGGGGAGAGCCCACCCGGGCAGACCTGTCCGAATTGGTACGCAACCGCATGGAAGAGCTTGGACTCTCGCTCCGGGCTGTGGCTAAGGCGGCGGTCGACCCGGACCGGCCGGACGACGGCTCGGTGTGGCCGCACAGTTCATTGGAGTCCCTGGCGAAGGGGCGCAAGGCCAAGGCTCCGTCCGAGAGCCAGCTACGCGCGCTCGCCGCCGCGCTCCGGGTGCCGTTTCTGGCCGTGCAGCAGGCCGCCGGCGCGCAGTTCTTCGGGTACGTGGCCGAGCGGTGGAGCGATGACCGCAAGCGGCGCGTGTTCCTCGCGCGGATCCACGAGATGACCGACGCCGAGTTCGCCAAGCTCGACCAGTTGGCGGAGATCCTGCTCAGTGACCGGCCGACCGGCCCGGATGAGGAATCCTAGGTTCCGGCCAAAGATACTACTAACAGTCACATCTTGATTCCCTCTGGTCGCACTCTGATCGATGTGGCACAGTCGGTGATCCGCCTGGGGGGCGTGTCAAATTGTGTCACTCGTTCATTCGAACGTATGAGTGAGTGATGCGAGGTGCCATTGCAAGGGGGACTACAAGATGGCAGACGACCGCGGCGCACAGGCGCATCCGACCGCGCGCCCGCGCGCAGAGTTCAACATGGGGTTCGTACCCCACCTGCCCGGCGCCAGAGCCATCGTCCCCGCCGAGCAAGCAGGCAAGTTCGTGTTCCTCGTCGCCATGGGCGCCATGACGCAGCAGTGCCTCGACGAGATGGTGAACCACCTCCGCGCGATAGTCGGCGGCGGCCGCTGGACCCAGAACTGGGGAAGCCCTCCGCCGGCCCTCACCCGAGAGCACGCGACCGCACCCGAGCTCGCCGCCGTGTTCGACATGGAGTTTCGGCCCGAGCTGCCCGACGGCGCAGCGATCATGCCCGACGAACGGCCAGGGCGCTTCGTTTGGCTCGTCCGCACCGGAGCTATGACGCAGCAGTGCTTTGACGAACTGCGCACCTACCTTCTAGCCATTGTCGGCAGTGGGCAGTGGGTCCAGTCCTGGGGCGCGGCCCGCCCCAGGACTGGAGTCCGGTAACTGATCAGGCGGAGCGGAGCGGCCGCAGCCCCTCGCGCGGTGCAGGCGTCACTACGCGCATCGCGTTGGCGACTGCGGAACTGATCTCGTCATCGAGGTTGTTCAGCAGGTGCCCATACCGGTCGATCGTCGTTGTGATCGACTCGTGGCCGAGTCTCGCCTGTATCGCCGCCGGGCTGATGTTCTGCTCGATGAGCCACGCCACATGGGTGTGCCGCAGGTCGTGGATCCGCGGACGCTTCCCGAGACCCTTCTTGATCGCCTCGTCCAGGCCCCGGGCCCACTTGCGGTTGTAGAAGTTAGAGTGCCGCCAAGCCTTGCCCTGTCCGCCGCGGAAGATCCAGCCTTCGGGGCCGCGGCCGGCCACATGGCGGCGCAGCATGTCGAGTTGATCGGCGGTCAGCTTTACGAGGCGCCGAGCCCGCTTCGTCTTGGGCGGCCCGAGCTGGAAGGAGCCGTCGTCCTGCCGCTTCCACGCCCGCTGGACGTTGACCTTGCCGGTGGTCCAGTTGATGTCCCGGGTCTGGAGTGCGGTGGCTTCGCCCCATCGCATTCCAGTGCCGACGAGGAAGTCGGCTAGGTCTGCGGCGGCCGGGTCGAAGGCGCGGATCTCGGCACTGATCCGCGCGTACTCCTCGTGTTCCAGGAACACCATTTCCTCGTCGGTACCCTCGTCCTGCCTGGGTAGCCCTGTCTTCTTGCACGGGTTCGTCTCGCGCAGCGGGGGTTCGGCCTCCACGGCGGACTGGAAGATCATGTACAGCAGGCCGTGCCGGTTGGCGATGCTCTTGGGGGAAGCCTTCGTCCGGAGTATCTGTTCCGGATCGTCAGGTGCAGTGACGGTGTGGCGCTGCCGGCGGACCCACTCGTTCACGTCGGCCTGCGTGATGTTGCAGACCGTGGGCGGGTGCTCGGTGCCGTCGGGCGCGGTGTGCACCAGCCCGCCGAGGCGGACCGCGTGCCCGTCCGGGCCGGTGTAGGGCGCGCCGAGGAAGTGCCGCTCGATGTCCCGCTTGTAGTCGTGCCTGGTCCGGCCGTCGACTGTGTTGAGCCCGTCCGCGTAGGAATGGGCGTACTCGCCTAGGGCTCGGTCGTGGGGGTGCTGCTCGGGCTCAACGAACCCGATACCTTTGGTCCAGCCATGCGGCCACTGGTTTCCGTGCGCCTCGACCAGCGCCCGGAACTGGGCGGCCTGGTCATCGCCAGCTTCGCCGCCGAAGTTCTCGGTCTGCCAGGCGCCGTCCTGCCGCCACTTCACCTGATACGTGATCTCGCCCGACTTCTTCGGGCGTTCAACGATGCTCGCCATGGGGTGACGGTACGGCCGAATGGGGTGTCTGTGGGGTGTTGTTGTTCCCGTGATGTTCCCACGAGTCTGGGCATGATCAAGGGCTGACCAGTTTTCACAGGTCAGCCCTTGATCACCGAGGGTGAGTGACGGGACTTGAACCCGCGACTTCCTGGACCACAACCAGGTGCTCTACCAGCTGAGCTACACCCACCATGTCCGGTGGATCTCTCCGACCGGCCGAGAAAAAGTGTACAGGGTCCTGGAGGGTGCTCGCGCACCGTTTTTCGTGCGGTGCCCGGGAGCGGGGTGAGGGCCCTCCCGCGACCCGGTGGGCCGGGGGAGGGCCGCGGGTCAGCTCGCCGGGAGGACGTGCTTGGCGGCGATGGACCTGGCGGTGTCCGAGTCGGGTCCGGGCTGGGGGACGAAGACCGCTTCCCGGTAGTAGCGCAGCTCGGCGATGGACTCGCGGATGTCGGCCAGCGCCCGGTGGTTGCCGTTCTTCTCGGGGCTGTTGAAGTAGGCGCGCGGGTACCAGCGGCGGGCCAGTTCCTTCACCGAGGAGACGTCCACGATGCGGTAGTGCAGGTAGCCCTCCAGGTCCGGCATGTCCCGCAGCAGGAAGCCGCGGTCGGTGCCGACGGAGTTGCCGCAGAGCGGGGCCTTGCCGGGCTCCTTGACGTGTTCCCGTACATACGCGAGGACCTGCTGTTCGGCGTCGGCGAGGGTGGTGCCGCCGGGCAGTTCCTCCAGGAGGCCGGAGGAGGTGTGCATCTGGCGCACCACCTCCGGCATGGTCACCAGGGCTTCGTCCGGCGGGCGGATCACGATGTCCACGCCTTCGCCGAGTACGTTCAGCTCCGAGTCGGTGACCAGTGCGGCCACTTCGATGAGCGCGTCGTTCGCCAGCGAGAGGCCGGTCATCTCGCAGTCGATCCACACCATGCGATCGTTCATGGTTGCCACCCTACGGCCCGCCGCCGCACGGCAGGACCCGGGTGGATCCGGGCCGGGGGCCCGGGACCAGGGCAGGTCCCGGACCGTGTCTCAGCTCAGGCCGATCCGGTTCGGGGCCGGCCGGTCCAGGTCGGTCCGCTGGCCGGGCAGCCCGGGGCGTCCGGCGGGTACGAAGCCCTCGGTGCCGGGGCGCGGGGCGTCCGCGCCGACGGCGGCCGGGGACCGGCGGGCCTGTGCGGGCAGTGCCGGTTCGGTGCCCTGGGCCGCGGGTGCGGCGGCGGGCTCCTGGTCCGGGTGCTCGGCCTTCTCGGTGCCGGGGCGCCGGGCGCGGTAGGCGGCCCGGTAGGCGGCGGGGGAGGAGCCGAGCTGACGCCGGAAGTGGCCGCGCAGCGCGACCGGTGAGCGGAAGCCGCAGCGGCCCGCCACCTCGTCCACCGAGTAGTCGGAGGTCTCCAGCAACCGCTGTGCCTGGAGCACCCGTTGGGTGATCAGCCACTGGAGCGGCGCGCTGCCGGTGAGGGAGCGGAACCGGCGGTCGAAGGTGCGCCGGCTCATATAGGCGCGGGCGGCGAGCGTCTCCACGTCGAACTGCTCGTGCAGATGCTCCAGCGCCCAGGCGACGACTTCGGCGAGCGGGTCGGCGCCGATCTCCTCGGGCAGTGAGCGGTCCAGGTACCGTTCCTGGCCGCCGCTGCGCCGCGGTGGGACGACGAGGCGGCGGGCGAGTGCGCCGGCGGCCTCGTTGCCGTGGTCGGTGCGGACGATGTGCAGGCACAGGTCGATTCCGGCCGCGGTGCCCGCGGAGGTGAGTACGTCCCCGTCGTCGACGAAGAGTTCACGCGGGTCGACATGGACCGACGGATAGCGCTTGGCCAGGGTCGGTGCGTACATCCAGTGGGTGGTGGCCGGCCGGGCGTCCAGCAGTCCGGCGGCGGCCAGTACGAACGCGCCGGTGCAGAGGCCGACGATGCGGGCGCCCTCCTCGTGGGCGCGGCGCAGTGCGTCCAGCGCCTCCTCGGGGGGCGGCGCGGTGATGGACCGCCAGGCGGGGACCACCACGGTGCCGGCCCTGGCTATGGTCTCCAGGCCGTGGGGCGCGGTGAGTTCGAGGCCGCCGGTGGTCCGCAGCGGGCCTTCCTCACCGGCGCAGACCAGCAGCCGGTAGCGCGGAACTCCCGCGTCCTGTCGGTCGATTCCGAAGACGGACAGCGGTATGGAACTCTCGAAGATGGGACCGCCGCTGAACAGCAGCACGGCGACGATCTCCCGGCGGCGCCGCCCGGTGAGTTTCCTTGCTGCCGTGGCTTCGGGTGCGGCAGCGGAGTCGTGGCTCATGCCTCTAAGCCCCCCTCGGTGGTCGCGGCGCCCCTTACCCTGTGGGTCTGCTGGGTCTGTCGCTCCTGCACGTTTCCCCTCGGTCCTGCTGAGTCCCCCGCCGTAACACAGTCATGATCGAATTTACTGGGTCCCGCGGTGCCGGCGGGACCAGTAGGCCGCACCGCGCCATGCGGGCAATGGCCACTTGGCGTAAAGCATTCGATCACGAAGCGTGGCAGCTTGCGCGCTCAGTGGGAAGGGCGCCCTACGCGCGTGGCCGGTCCGCGTAGGGTGCGGGCGCCGTCCGGCACCCATTCCACGCAGGTCGGCAGGGGGATTCAGGTGGTCGGCCACGGGCCTGGGGGGGAAACGTGAAGTTGGCCGAAAACCAGTGGTTCGGAGAGGCAGAACCAGTCACGGGGTGGCGCATGTACGACGGTTCACCGCCGGTGGCGCCGTCTGGTACGGCGGGAACCGGGTGTAGTGGCCAGCCAGCGTTGCCTTCGGGGCGGCGCCTCGTGCATTCTCCGGTGAGCGCGGTCCGGGCTGAGGAGTAGGCAGGGCGCGCGCTGGGCAGAGGAGGAGTGTCGCCGTACCCTTGGGGTAGGCGGTTGGAAAGATGATTCCCGGACAGGGCTCCGGTGCGGGTCGTTCCGCGCCGGTCAGCGGCGTCCGCCGTCAACTCCCCACCGCACCGCCCCGCCGGGCCCCTCCGCCCGGTCCCCGCCCACCGACAGACGTATCCCGACAGCCGCCCCTCTCAAGAGGACTCCTTTCGCCGAGACACCGATGGCCGGTCACGAATACCCCGAACCCGCGGACCGCAAGCGGCAGGTCGCCGACCCGACAGCGGGCGACCCCCTGGCGGAGGCGGAGGCGCGCCATTCCTGCGATCCCGCGTTCCAGCACGGTGTGGTCGTCGGCTTCGACGGTTCCACCTCCAGTGAGCGCGCTCTCGCCTATGCGATCGGCATGGCCCACCGTTCCGGTTCGGGCCTGATCATCGTGCATGTCGCCAACCGGCTGCCGACCACCGTCTGGGCCGGCTGTGAGCCCCCCGTCTTCGTCGACGTCCCCGACCACCGCACCGAGGTCCTGGGGCTCGAACTCGCCTGCGCGGACTACCTGTCCGAGGTGCCGTGGATCCTGGTGGAGCGCGGCGGGGACATCTGCCACGAGCTGGAGGAGGTCGGCTGCGAGTACGAGGCCGACGCCATCGTGGTGGGCTCCACCCACGGCCTGGTGGGCCGGGTGTTCGGTACGGTCGCGGGCCGGCTCGCCCGCCGCGCCCGCCGCCCCGTCATCGTCGTTCCCTGACGGGGCGGCCGGCGTACGGATCGCGGGCGGGGCTACTCCACCGTCACCGACTTGGCCAGGTTCCGCGGCTTGTCGATGTCCCGGCCCATCGCCAACGCCGTGTGGTAGGCGAAGAGTTGCAGCGGGATGCCCATCAGGATCGGGTCCAGCTCGGCCTCGTTCCTGGGGACCAGGATGGTGCGGTCCGCCTTCGGCTGGTCTTGGTGGGCCACCGCGAGGATCCGGCCGCTGCGGGCCTTGATCTCCTCCAGCGCGGCCCGGTTCTTCTCCAGCAGGTCGTCGTCGGGGACGATCGCCACCGTGGGCAGCGCCGGCTCGATCAGCGCCAGCGGGCCGTGCTTCAACTCCGAGGCGGGATAGGCCTCCGCGTGGATGTACGAGACCTCCTTGAGCTTCAGCGAGGCCTCCCGTGCCACCGGGTAGCCCCGCACCCGGCCGATGAACATCATCGAGCGGGCGTCCGCGTACTCCTCGGCCAGCTTCTTGATCTCCGCCTCGGTCTCCAGGATCTCCGCGATCTGGCCGGGCAGCCGCCGCAGCCCCTCAATGATCCGGCGGCCGTGCGCCACCGACAGGTCCCGGGTGCGGCCCAGATGCAGTGCCAACAGGGCGAACGCCACCGTGGTGTTGGTGAAGCACTTGGTCGACACCACGCACACCTCGGGCCCGGCGTGCACATACACCCCGCCGTCCGCCTCCCGCGCGATGGCCGAGCCGACCACGTTCACCACACCCAGCACCCGGGCGCCCTTGCGCTTCAACTCCTGTACGGCGGCCAGTACGTCGTAGGTCTCACCGGACTGGGAGACGGCGATGTAGAGGGTGTCCGGGTCCACCACCGGGTCGCGGTAGCGGAATTCGGAGGCCGGTTCGGCGTCGGCGGGGATCCGGGCCAGCTCCTCGATCATCTGCGCCCCGATGAGGCCCGCGTGGTACGAGGTGCCGCAGCCGAGGATCTTCACCCGGCGCACCGCCCGCGCCTCCCGCGCGTCCAGGTTCAGCCCGCCCAGGTGCACGGTCGAGAACCGGTCGTCGATCCGCCCCCGCAGCACCCGGTCCACGGCGTCCGCCTGCTCGCAGATCTCCTTGTGCATATACGTGTCGTGGCCGCCCATGTCGTACGACTCGGCCTCCCACTCCACGGTCGTCGGGGAGGCGGTGGTGCGGGTTCCCTCGGTGGTGTAGGTGCGGAAGTCGTCCGCGGTGAGGGTGGCCATCTCGCCGTCGTCGAGGGTGACGATCTGCCGGGTGTGGGTGACCAGGGCGGCGACGTCGGAGGCGACGAACATCTCTTTCTCGCCGATGCCGAGGACGACGGGGGAGCCGTTGCGGGCCACCACGATCCGGTCGGGGAAGTCGGCGTGCAGCACCGCGACGCCGTAGGTGCCCTCGATCAGCCGGAGGGCGCCGCGGACCCGCTCCTCCAGGGTGTCGTCGGACTGGCGGGCGATGAGATGGGTCAGTACCTCGGTGTCGGTCTCGGAGAGGAACTCCACGCCGTCCGCGGCGAGTTTGGCCCGCAGGTCGGCCGCGTTGTCGATGATGCCGTTGTGGACGACGGCGACCTTGCCCTCGGCGTCCAGGTGCGGGTGGGCGTTCACGTCGGAGGGGGCGCCGTGGGTGGCCCAGCGGGTGTGGGCGATGCCGGTGGTGCCGGCGAACCGCTTGGGGATGCGCGCCTGGAGGTCGCGTACCCGGCCCTTCGCCTTGATCATCTTCAGGCCGGGGGACTTGGCGCCGGTGACGACCACGCCCGCCGAGTCGTAGCCGCGGTACTCCAGCCGCTGCAGGCCTTCGAGCAGCAGCGGCGCCACGTCGCGCCTGCCGATGTAGCCGACGATTCCGCACATATGTGGTTCTCCCTGGTCGGTCAGCCGTAGACGATGCGGCGCAACTGCCTGAGACTCAGCTCGGGCGGTGCGACCGCGCGGTACTTCAGCTCCGCCGTGATCTGGTCGAAGATCTCCGCGTTCACCAGGCCCTGACTCTGGAGCTCGCGGTGACGGCGGCGGACGAACTCCTCCGTCGTCTGGTCGAAGTAGGCGAGGACGTCCTGGACCACCCGCAGTGCCTCGCCGCGGCTGAGCGGCGTGCTGCGGGTCAGATGGTCGAGCAGGTCGTCGTGCACCCGACGATCCTGGGGTAAACCGCCTCCTTGTGCAAGAATCCTGCCCGATATCGGGCAGGTGCGCCGTCCCCTGCGGGGAGGGTCACATCTTCCGCAGCACCGCCTGCTTCGCCGTGCTGAACTCCTCCTCGGTGAGCACCCCGGAGCGGTGCAGCTCGCCCAGCTCCCGCAGCCGGCGCAGCAGTACATCGTGGTCGCCGGTGTCCGACTCCTCCTCGGCGGGCGGCAGTTCGGCGGGGGCGGGGGGTGCCGGGGGGACGGGGACGCTGGCCGCGGGGGCGGTCGCGGGGTGGGGCAGGCGGTACTGGACGGCGGCCGCCACCAGGGCCATCAGGGGGTCCTTCTTGAAGCCCCACAGCTCCACCGCGAAGGGGTCGTGCTTCGCGGAAGCGCCGGGCGGCGCCCCGCGTACCGTGAAGCGCAGAAAGCCGTTCTCCAGGCCCTGTGCGGGCTGCCACTCGACCGACTCCAGCGAGGCCAGTTCCAGCACCCGGGGGCCGCTGGTGGCCTTCGCCTCCGGTGCCTTCCAGCTCCACTCCAGGCGTACCCGGTTCCCGTCGAAGGAGACGGTGCCGTCGCCCGCGGTCGCCGACAGCGGTACCGCGGGCGAGGGCAGCAGATAGCGCACACAGGGCTCGTCCACCGGCATCTCCTCCAGCAGCAGCGCGCCCCGCACCTCGTCCACCAGGTACTCGGCCACCCCGAAGCGGTCCGGTTCCACGGTCAGTTGGTATGGGTCGGACGCCGTGTCCAGCCGTCCGCCGGTCACCTGGAGCAGCGGGTCGGCGCCGTTGCGCAGCTTCAGCCGCAGCCGGCCCGATTTGCGGCCCGGTTCGAAGGAGATCCCGGCCAGCGCCGCCAGCGGCACCACCCGTTCCCCCAACTCCCGGCGCAGTACGCCCACTCCGCGTTCCCGCCCCGGCACCAGCCGCAGCGCGGCCCCGTCGAATCCCCACACCCCGTCACGCTGCACGATCTCCACCATGCAACGGATTCTGGCATCCGCGGGCCGAGGAAGCCGATTCCAGGGGGAGTTGGGGGATCTTGGGCCGGGTCTCAGGCGACCTTGCGGGCCTTCTCGATCGCCGCGGCGAGGTCTTCCAGTATGGGCGCGCACTTGCCGTAGGAGTACACGGGCTCGGTGACGCGGGAGATGACCTGGCCGGCCTTGACCGCGGGCAGCTTCTGCCAGGTCGGCTTGGAGTTCTCGAAGTCGGCGGGCTGGAGGGCGGAGGTGCGGTTGTCCAGCATGATCAGGTCGGCTGGGTAGGTGTCGACGTTCTCCCAGCTCAGGTTCTCGAACCAGCCGCCGCTCTCCTTCTTCGCCTTCGCCGGGGGCTCGACGAAGTGGACGCCGAGGGACGTGAAGTACTCCAGGTCGGCGGAGAGGTCGGTGCCGGAGACGTAGAAGATGTCCTGGCTGGCGGAGCCGACGAGGACGCGGATGCCCGGGTTGGATCTGGTGGCCCTGCGCAGGCGCGCGGCGGCGTCTTCGAAGCGCTTCTTGGCGCGGGTGACCCGCTCGGCCCTGACGTCGGCGCCGAGGGAACCGGCCAGTTCCAGCAGGCGTCGCAGCGGCCCGGTCATCTGCCGGTCGTAGACGCTGACGCCGACGGACGGGGCGAGGCGGAGGATCTTGTCCTTGGACTCCTCCGGCACGTACCAGAGGGTGCCCGCGTCGTCGAACATGGTGGAGACCAGCAGATCGGGGGAGAGGGCGGCGTACTTCTCGATGTTGAACTGGCCCCACTCGTTGCCGAGGATCTCGACCGTGTCGATGTCCAGGTCGCCGGCCTGCACATCGGGCTTGCCGGACTTGGTCCTCGTCGGGCCGAAGACGCCTTTGACCTGGACGCCGTAGTCGTGGAGTGCGGCGGCCACACCGGTGAAGGCGACCACGTTCGCCGGGACCCGGTCGGTCCGGGCGGTCTTGCCGCGGTCGTCCTTGAAGGTCCAGGGGCCGGACTTCCCGCCGCCGTCCGAGCCGCCGCCCTTGTCGTCACCGCAGGCGGCGAGCGCGGCGGCCAGTCCGAGGGCGCCGCCGGCGGCGAGCAGGCCGCGGCGGGTGGGGGCGGGGGCACGGGTGCTGCGGGGCATGGCGGGGCTGCTTTCGTACGGCGGCGGAGGACGGGGCCTCGGATTCCATTTAGGTTAACCTAACCTAAGTTGACATCCGGAGTTGACCCCGTCCTCCCGGAATGCCGCCCCCCGCGGCCTAGGCGTTCAGGCCCAACTCGCGGGCGATCAGCATCCGTTGGACCTCGCTGGTGCCCTCGCCGATCTCCAGGATCTTGGCGTCCCGCCACATCCGGGCCACCGGGTACTCGTTCATGAAGCCGTATCCGCCGTGCACCTGGGTGGCCTCCCGGGCGTTGTCCACGGCCACCGTCGAGGAGTACAGCTTCGCGATGGCCGCCTCCTTCTTGAACGGCTCGCCGCGCACCAGCCGGGACGCCGCGTCCCGCCAGGCCAGCCGGGCGGTGTGCGCCTTCATCTCCATGTCGGCGATCTTGAACTGCACGGCCTGGTAGTCGCCGATGGGCTTCCCGAAGGCCTTCCGCTCGCCGGCGTACTTCACCGACTCGTCCACGCAGCCCTGCGCCAGCCCGGTGGCGAGGGCGGCGATGGCGATCCGCCCCTCGTCCAGGATGCGCAGGAACTGCGCGTAGCCGCGGCCCTCCTCGCCCAGCAGGTTCGCCGCCGGTACCCGTACGTCGGAGAAGGACAGCTCCCGGGTGTCCGAGGAGTTCCAGCCGACCTTCGAGTACGGGGCGGCCACCGTGAAGCCGGGGGTGCCGGAGGGCACGATGATGGCGGAGATCCGCGGCCGCCCGTCGGGCTTGCGGCCGGTGACCGCGGTGACGGTGACCAGGCCGGTGATGTCGGTGCCGGAGTTGGTGATGAAGCACTTGGCGCCGTTGACGACCCACTCGCCGGTGGCCTCGTCCAGGCGGGCCGTGGTGCGGGTGCCGCCCGCGTCGGAGCCGCCGTCCGGCTCGGTCAGGCCGAAGGCGCCCAGCAGTTCACCGGAGCAGAACCGCGGCAGCCACTGCCGCTTCTGCTCCTCGGTGCCGAAGAGATGGATCGGCATGGCGCCCAGCGACACCCCGGCCTCCAGGGTGATCGCCACCGAGGAGTCGACCCGCGCCAGCTCCTCCAGGGCGATCCCCAGCGCCAGGTAGTCGCCGCCCATCCCGCCGTACTCCTCGGGGAACGGCAGCCCGAAGAGGCCCATCCGGCCCATCTCCCGCACGATCTCGTACGGGAACTCGTGCCGCTCGTAGAGGTCCCCGATCTTGGGCGCGACCACGTCGTGGGCGAACTCCTCGACGGTGCGCCGCAGTTCCTCGTGCTCCGGGGAGAGCCGGTGGTCGATGGTCATGCGGTGCGCTCCTTGGGTGTGTGGGCGGACTGGTCCGCGGCGCCCCCGGTCAGGGCGCGGACGGTACGGGACGGGCTGGGCCGCCCCAGTTGCTCGGCCATCCAGACGCTGGTCGCGGTCAGGAGGTCCAGGTCGACCCCGGTGTCGACACCGAGGCCGCGCAGCATCCACACCAGGTCCTCGGTGGCGAGGTTCCCGGTGGCGCTCCGGGCGAACGGGCAGCCGCCGAGGCCGCCCGCGGAGGCGTCGACGGTGGTGACGCCGTGCCGGAGCGCGGTCAGGGTGTTGGCGAGGGCCTGGCCGTAGGTGTCGTGGAAGTGCACACCGAGGACACCGGTGGGTACGCCCGCGGTGTTGAGCCGGGTCAGCAGATCGGTGACCTGGCCGGCGGTGGCCACGCCGACGGTGTCGCCGAGGCTCAGCTCCTCGCAGCCCATGTCGATCAGCGCCCGGCACACCCGCACCACCTGCTCCGCGGGCACCGGGCCCTCCCACGGGTCGCCGAAGCACATCGACAGATAGCCGCGGACATGGGCGCCCTCCTCGCGGGCGCGGGCCACCACCGGGGCCAGCACCGCCAGCGTCTCGTCCACCGTGCGGTTGAGGTTGGCCTTGGCGAAGGACTCGGTGGCGCTGGCGAAGACGGCGACCCGGTCCGCGCCGAGGGCCAGGGCGCGGTCCAGGCCGTGCGCGTTGGGCACCAGCACCGGCAGTTCCGCGTCCAGGTCCCGCACCAGGGGGAACAGCCGTTCCGCGTCGGCGAGTTGGGGCACCCACTCGGGGTGTACGAAGCTGGTCGCCTCGACGGTGGTGAGGCCCGCGCCGACCAGTTGGCGGACGAACTCGGCCTTGACCTCGGTGGGCACCGCCCGCTGCTCGTTCTGCAAGCCGTCCCGGGCGCCCACCTCGTGGATCCGCACCCGGGCCGGCAGCCCCGGCTCGGGCACCGTCATCGGCAGTCCTGCGGCAGTCATACGCCCACCTCCGGTGTGCTCTGCTCCTGCGCCGGCGGCTCCTCGCCGTGCGGCACGATCACCGCCAGCATCTGGTCCATGGCGACGGTGGCGCCCGGGGTGACGTCCAGTTCGGTGACGGTGCCGGCGTGCGGGGCGGAGACGACGTGCTCCATCTTCATCGCCTCCACCACCAACAGGCTCTGGCCCGCGGCCACCTCGTCGCCCACCGCGGCCTTCACCACGGTCACGGTGCCCGGCATCGGCGCGGTCAGCGAGTCGGCCCCGGCACGGGCGGCCCCGGTCAGCGCCGCCGCCACCGGATCGTGATCCTGCACATGCCAGGCGTCCCCGTCCCGCCCCAGCCACTCCCCGGCCCGTACGAAGGAGTGCCGTACGCCGTCCAGGGTGAGGGCGACCCGGTCCGCGGTGACCTCGGCACCGGCGGGGGCGGTGCGGTGTACCGGGTCGGTGCCCGGAACTCGTAGCCAGAAGGCGGGAGTCGACGGCTCGCCGCCCAGCCGCCAGCCGCTCGGCTCGCCGAACGGGTCGCGCCAGCCGCCGCCCGCCGGATCGAGGGCCGCGCGGCGTACCGCGGCCGCCGCCGCGTACACCTCCTCCGGGACCCCGTCCGGGATCAGGCCCGCGGTCTCCCGCTCCACCAGGCCGGTGTCCAACTCGCCTGTCCGCACGGCCGGATGGGCCAGCAGCCGGCGCAGGAAACCGGCGTTGGTGGGCACGCCCAGGGTGACCGTGCCGGCCAGTGCCGCGCGCAGCCGGCGCAGTGCCGTCGCCCGGTCCGGGCCGTGCGCGATGACCTTCGCCAGCATCGGGTCGTAGAGGCTGCCGACCTCGGTGCCCTCGCTGAGGCCCGAGTCGGTGCGCACCCCCTCGCCCGCGGCCTCGGCCAGCGCCAGCACCGTGCCGCCGGACGGCAGGAAGCCGCGCGCCGGGTCCTCGGCGCAGATCCGCGCCTCCACCGCGTGTCCCGTGAGCGCGATCTCGCCCTGCGCGTACGGCAGCCGCTCCCCGGCCGCCACCCGCACCTGCCACTCCACCAGGTCGATCCCGGTGACGAGTTCGGTCACCGGGTGCTCCACCTGGAGCCGGGTGTTCATCTCCATGAAGTAGTACGCGGTGGGGTCGCCGCCCGGCACGATGAACTCGACGGTGCCCGCGCCCCGGTACCCGCAGGAGCGGGCGGCCTGCACCGCGGCCTCGCCCATCGCGGCCCGGGTCGCCTCGTCGAGCAGCACACTGGGCGCCTCCTCGACGATCTTCTGGTGCCGCCGCTGGAGCGAGCACTCGCGCTCCCCGAGGTGCACCACCTGCCCGTGCCCGTCCGCGAGGACCTGGATCTCGATGTGCCGGGGCCGGTCGATCCACCGCTCCACCAGCAGGGTGTCGTCCCCGAAGGAGCCGCGGGCCTCCCGCCGGGCGGCGGCGATCTCCTCGGCGAGCAGGGCCTCGTCGCGTACCAGCCGCATCCCCTTGCCGCCGCCGCCCGCGGACGGCTTCAGCAGCACCGGCATCCCGATCTCCCGTGCCGCGGCGGCGAGTTGGGCGTCGCTGAGGCCGCTGCCCGAGGAGCCCGGCACGACCGGCACCCCGGCCGCGCGCACCGTCTCCTTGGCGCGGATCTTGTCGCCCATCAGCGCGATGGCCTCGGCGGGCGGCCCGATGAAGGCGAGGCCCGCCTCGGCGCAGGCGCGGGCGAACTCCGCGTTCTCGGCGAGGAATCCGTATCCCGGGTGCACCGCGCGGGCGCCGGAGCGGGCCGCGGCCGCCAGCAGCCGCTCGGCCGAGAGATAGCTCTCCGCGGCCGGGGCGGGGCCGAGCCGTACCGCGGTGTCCGCCTCCCGTACATGCCGGGCGCCGGCGTCGGCGTCGCTGAAGACGGCCACCGAGCGGATGCCGAGGGCGCGCAGTGTGCGGATGACGCGGACCGCGATCTCCCCGCGGTTGGCCACCAGTACCGTGTCGAACATCATCGTGTTCCCGATCCCCTTCACATCCGGAAGACGCCGAAGCCGCCGTCCGCCTCCGGCAGCGGGGCGTTGGCGCAGGCGGTCAGCGCGAGTCCCAGCACCTGCCGGGTCTCCAGCGGATCGATCACCCCGTCGTCCCAGAGCCGGGCGGTGGCGTAGTAGGCGTTGCCCTGTTCCTCGTACTGGGCGCGGACCGGGGCCTTGAAGGCCTCCTCGTTCTCGGTGGACCACTCCTCGCCGCGGCCCTCCAACTGGTCCCGCTTCACCGTCGCCAGGACCGAGGCGGCCTGCTCGCCGCCCATCACGGAGATCTTCGCGCCGGGCCACATCCACATAAAGCGCGGGGAGTAGGCCCGGCCGCACATCGAGTAGTTGCCCGCGCCGTAGGAGCCGCCGATCACCACCGTCAGCTTGGGCACCCGGGTGCAGGCCACCGCCGTCACCATCTTGGCGCCGTGCTTGGCGATCCCGCCCGCCTCGTAGGCACGGCCCACCATGAAGCCGGAGATGTTCTGCAGGAAGACCAGCGGGATGCCGCGCTGGTCGCAGAGCTCCACGAAGTGGGCGCCCTTCTGCGCCGACTCGGAGAACAGGATGCCGTTGTTGGCGACGATCCCCACCGGGTGCCCGTGGATCCGCGCGAAGCCGGTGACCAGCGTCTGCCCGTACTCCGCCTTGAACTCCTGGAAGCGGGAGCCGTCCACCACCCGCGCGATGACCTCCCGCACGTCGTACGGTGTCCGCGAGTCCACCGGCACCGCCCCGTACAGCCCGTACGGGTCGGCCTTCGGTTCCTCCACGGGCTCCACGTGCCAGGGCAGCGGGCCCCGCTCGGGCAGGGTGGCCACGATGTTCCGCATGATGCGCAGGGCGTGCGCGTCGTCCTCGGCGAGGTGGTCGGTCACCCCGGAGGTGCGGGAGTGCACCTCGCCGCCGCCCAGCTCCTCGGCCGTCACCACCTCGCCGGTGGCGGCCTTCACCAGGGGCGGGCCGCCGAGGAAGATCGTGCCCTGGTTCCGCACGATCACCGCCTCGTCGCTCATCGCCGGGACATAGGCGCCGCCCGCGGTGCAGGAGCCGAGGACGGCCGCGATCTGCGGGATACCGGCACCGGACATCCGGGCCTGGTTGTAGAAGATCCGGCCGAAGTGCTCCCGGTCCGGGAAGACCTCGTCCTGCATCGGCAGGAAGGCGCCGCCGGAGTCCACCAGGTAGAGGCAGGGCAGCCGGTTCTCCAGCGCCACCTCCTGCGCCCGCAGATGCTTCTTCACCGTCATCGGGTAGTACGTGCCGCCCTTGACGGTGGCGTCGTTCGCCACGATCACGCACTCGCGCCCGGAGACCCGGCCGATACCGGCGATCACCCCGGCCGCCGGCGCCTGCCCGCCGTACATGCCCTCGGCGGCCAGCGGCGCCAGCTCCAGGAAGGGCGAGCCCGGGTCGAGGAGGGTGTCCACCCTGTCCCGCGGCAGCAGCTTGCCGCGGGCCGTGTGGCGGGCCCGGGACTTCTCGCCGCCGCCCAGCCTGGCCGCGGCGAGCCGCTGCCGCAGCTCCTCGCCCAGCGCCCGGTGCGCCTCCTCGTTGGCCCGCCAGGCCTCGTCGGCGGGATCGGCCGCCGTGTCGAGAACCGGTGCCTGTCGCATCGTGTCGAGCCCCCTTGCCCGTACGTTCCGTCGGCTCCCACCGACGTTAATCAGCGTTAACCGCATCACCACTCAGGTTAACGAGCGCTAACCCCCTCTGTCTAGAATCGTCCTATGGCCACCCGAACCGACGCGCCCACCCGGCGCGAGCAGATCCTCAAGGAAGCCGCCCGGCTCTTCGCCGAGCGGGGCTTCCACGGTGTCGGCGTCGACGAGATAGGAGCCGCCGTCGGCATCAGCGGGCCGGGCCTCTACCGGCACTTCGCCGGCAAGGACGCCATGCTCGCCGAGCTGCTGGTGGGCATCAGCCGGCAGTTGCTGGCCGGCGGCGAGCACCGGGTGGCCGAGTCGGACGGCGAGCCGCAGGCGCTGCTCGACGCCCTGATCGCCGGCCATATCGACTTCGCCCTCGACGACCGGCCCCTGATCACCCTGCACGACCGCGAGCTGGACCGCCTGCGGGACGACGACCGCAAGCTGGTACGCCAACTCCAGCGGCAGTACGTGGAGTTGTGGGTGTCGGCGCTGGTCGCGGTGCACCCGGAGCTGGCCGAGCCGCAGGCCCGCGCCACCGTGCACGCCGTCTTCGGACTGCTCAACTCCACCCCGCACCTGGGCCGCCCCGGCGCCCTGCCCGGCCGCGACGGCACGGCGGCCCTCCTGCACCGCCTGGCCCGCGGCGCCTTCGCGGCGGCGGCCGCCGGTCAGCAGTGACGGGAGTCTCCCGCCGGGGGCCGTGCTCGCTCTGGACGGCTTGGTGACCGGCGGGTAGCCTATTCTGAGCAAGCGCTTAGGAAGCGTCCCGGTCCGGCCGGGACGCCGGGCCGCCCGCAGTGCGGCGGGCCCGTACGAGCAGCCCGCGCCCGAAGCCGCAGAAGAGGGAGATCTCCGTGCGCCGTACCGTTTTCGACGAGGACCATGAGGCGTTCCGGGAGACCATCCGGGCCTTCATCGAGGCCGAGGTCGTGCCCGTCCACGACGAGTGGTTCGCCGCCGGACAGGCCCCCCGCGACTTCTACCTCAAGCTCGGCGAGCTGGGCGTCTTCGGCATCACCGTCCCCGAGGAGTACGGCGGCGCCGGCATGGAGTCGCACAAGTTCGAGGCCGTCATCAACGAGGAGACCGCACGCGCCGGTGTCACCTTCGGCGGCTCCGGCGTCCACGTCCTGCTCGGTCTGCCCTACATCCGGATGCTCGCCTCCGACGAGCAGAAGAAGCGCTTCCTGCCGAAGTTCGTCACCGGCGAGGAGATGTGGGCGCTCGCCATGACCGAGCCCGGCACCGGCTCCGACCTCGCCGGCATGAAGACCACCGCCAAGCTCTCCGAGGACGGCAGCCACTACGTCCTCAACGGCGCCAAGACCTTCATCACCGGCGGTGTGCACGCCGACCGTGTCATCGTCTGCGCCCGCACCGCCGCCCCCCGCGAGGACGACCGCCGCTTCGGCATCTCCCTCTTCGCCGTCGACACCAAGTCCGAGGGCTACTCCGTCGGCCGCAAGCTCGACAAGCTCGGCCTGAAGGCCTCCGACACCGCCGAACTCGCCTTCGTGGACGTCGAGGTGCCCGCCGAGGACCTCCTCGGCGAGGAGAACCAGGGCTTCGGCTACCTCGGCCTCAACCTCCCCTCCGAGCGCTGGGGCATCGCCTTCGGCGCCTACGCCCAGGCCAAGGCCGCCGTCCGCTTCACCAAGCAGTACGTCCAGGAGCGCACCGTCTTCGGCCAGAGCGTCGCCTCGTTCCAGAACACCAAGTTCGAACTCGCCGCCTGCCAGGCCGAGGTGGACGCCGCGGAGGCCGTCGCGGACCGCGCCCTCGAAGCGCTCGACGCGGGCGAGCTGAGCCCCGCCGAAGCCGCCTCCGCCAAGCTGTTCTGCACCGAGGTCGCCCACCGCGTCATCGACCGCTGCCTCCAACTCCACGGCGGCTACGGCTTCATGAACGAATACCCCATCGCCCGCCTCTACGCCGACAACCGCGTCAACCGCATCTACGGCGGCACCAACGAGGTCATGAAGATGATCATCTCCAAGGACATGGGGTTGTGAGCCTGCTCACCGCACCCGCCCCCGCACACTGAGCACCATGCACCAGGCACTCGTGTCCCTGCTCGATCTGCTCGACCTGGAGCAGATCGAGCGGGACATCTTCCGCGGCCGCTCCACCTCCGCCGTGATCCCCCGCGTCTTCGGCGGCCAGGTCGCCGCGCAGGCGCTGGTCGCCGCGGGCCGCACCGTGCCCGAGGGCCGCGACGCGCACTCCCTGCACTCGTACTTCCTGCGCCCCGGGGACCCGGGCGCGCCCATCGTCTACACCGTCGACCGCATCCGCGACGGCCGCTCCTTCACCACCCGCCGGGTCGTCGCCGTCCAGCACGGCCAGCCGATCTTCCACCTCTCGGCGTCCTTTCAGACACCCGAGCCGGGCCTGGACCACCAGTACCCGATGCCCGCCGTGCCCGGCCCGGAGACCCTCCCCACCGCCGAGGAGACCCTGACCCGCCACGCGGACCGGCTCCCCGACCGGAGCGTCATCCCCCGCCTCCTCGACGCCCGCGCCGCCGTCGACCTGCGCTATGTCGACGCCCCGCCCTTCGTCACCGCGGGCGAGGCCCGCGCACCCCGCTCCCAGGTGTGGTTCCGCACCAACGGCCAGCTCGACGGCCCCATCGACCGCCCCCTGCTGCACGTCTGCCTCGCCACCTACGTCTCCGACATGACCCTGCTCGACTCGGTGCTCCTCGCCCACGGCCGCGGCGGCTGGCTCACCGGCGACGTGGTCGGCGCCTCCCTCGACCACGCCATGTGGTTCCACCGCCCCTTCCGCGCCGACGAGTGGCTCCTCTACGACCAGGAGTCCCCCTCCGCCTCCGGTGGCCGCGGCCTCGGCCAGGCCCGTATCCACACCCGGGACGGCGCCCTCGCCATCACCGTCATCCAGGAGGGCGTGGTCCGCGTCCCGCGGGCGGAACACGGCTGAGGGCGCCGTCCGGCCTGGCTCAGCCGAACTGGCCGGGCTGGTAGGAACCGGCCGGCATCCGGACCAGCACGTTCAGCCGGTTGTACAGGTTGATCAGGCTGATCACCGAGACCAGCGCGGCCAGTTGCTCCTGGTCGAAGTGCTTGGCGGCCCGCGCCCACACCTCGTCGGGGACACCGCCGGCCGCGTCCGCGATCCGGGTGCCCTCCTCGGCGAGTTCCAGCGCCGCGCGCTCCGCGTCGGTGAAGCAGGTGGCCTCCCGCCAGGCGGCGACCATGTTCAGCCGCTGCTGCGTCTCGCCGGCGTGCGCGGCGTCCTTGCTGTGCATGTCGGTGCAGAAGCCGCAGCCGTTGATCTGGCTGGCCCGGAGCTTCACCAACTCCTGGACGGAGGACGGGAGTTCGGAGTTCGCCAGCACCTTGCTCGCCGCGGTCAGCGCCTTCATCAGCTCAGGGGCGATGGCGCTGCTGAAGAGGTCGATACGGGGGTCCATGGTGTCTCCTCGGTCCGGTCGGGATACGCGTGCTCACACCATGGACGGACCGCGGCCGACGGTATGTGACACACGCCGGTCACCGGACCCGTCGGACAGCTTCCGACCGTATCGGACTGTTTCTGCCCGGCGGCTCTGGTCAGTCCCTCGGCGCCGGATCGTCCCCGTCGTCCCCGGTGAGGCCGGCGGAGCCCAGCAGGTACGCCGTCATCGGGTCGTAGTGGCGGGGGCTGAGCACATGGTCGTCCAGGGGGACGGTGACCTGGACGGTGCCCTCGGCCTCGCCGAGGAAGAGCGCCGGGTCGTTGCAGTCGGCGTAGCCCACCGCGTCCAAACCGCGCTGCCCGGCGCAGCCCGCCCAGCCGTGGTCCGCGACCACCAGATCGGGCAGCGGCCGGCCCTCCCGCTCCAGGCCGTCCAGGACCGCCGCCATCGGGTCGGGGGAGTGGGTGTGCCAGAGCGTGGCGCCCCGCTCCAGCACCGTCACGTCGGCGAACTGGAACACCATGCCCTCGGAGGTGTGCAGGCCCTCCGGGATCACCATGACCTCGCAGCCCGCGCCGCGCAGCGCCGCCGCCGTGGCCCGGTGCACGTCGAGCAGGCCGCCGGGATGCCCGGTCGCCAGCAGTACCCGCTGCCGGCTCTCCGCCGCCTTGCGCAGCCGCGCCGCCATCCGGTCCAGCGCGTCCACCGTCAGCTCCGGGTCGATGGTGTCCTGCCCGAAGCGGTACTCCGGGTCGTCGTTCACCCCGCAGCGCTCCGCCATCACCGCCAGGACGTCCTGCTCGTCCTGCCACCGGTCGCCGAGGTCGAGCCCGAGCCAGAAGTACCGTTCGCCGTTGGCGAGTCCGCGGTAGTGCGCGAGGTTGTTGTCGCGCGGGGTGGCGACGTCGCCCGCGATACGGGTGCGGATCAGGTGCTGCACGAGCGCGGCGCGGCTGGGTGTCCCGGGTATCGGCATGGCACCCATTGTGCCGTCGGCCACGGCAGAGTGTGACCGGATATCACCTCCTGGGACGGGGTGCCGTATTACGCGCCGACCTGGGACGGGCTGAACCTTCGGGTCCGTTTGGTCGGATTCCGGTCAGGCGGTGTGTGCGGCGCGCAGGGCGAACCACAGCTCCATCCGGACGTCCGGATCGTCCAGGTCGGCGTCCAGGAGGGCGGCGCAGCGGGCGATGCGCTGCCGGACCGTGTTGCGGTGCACACCGAGCGCCACCGCCGTCCGGTCCCAACTCCCGTGCAGGGAAAGCCAACCGCGCAGTGTCTCGGTCAGTGCGGCGCTGCCGCCGAGCGGTGCGAGCAGCGCCCTGGCCTGCGCCTCGGCCTCGGCGGCGGGCAGCAGCGCGGTCAGCCCGGCGGCCGCGGTGCGGTGCCGCGCCAGCGGGCTCCGCAGCGCCCGCGCCCGCGCCAGCGCACGGGCCGCCTGCGCCTCCCCGACGGCCAGCTCGTCCGCCCCCACGGCCGCGCTGATCCCGAGCACCCACCCGGCCGCCGCGCTCTCCACCTCCGTTTCCGGGTCCGCCGGTACGAGGAGGCGTACCGGCTCCGGCTCGGGGCCCGCGGCGAAGAGGGTGCTGCCGAGGGTGGCGGCGAGACCGGCGGGGTCCGGGCCGGGGGTGCGGGTGGGGCGGGCGTGGACGACGTACCAGGTGCGGGCGCCGAGTGCCGGGGCGACCTCGGTGGGCGGGGTGCCGAGGAGGAGGCGGGTGAGGGCGGCGGAGTGGGTGGCGGCGGTGTCCCGGTGGCCCGCGGTGAGCAGCGCGAGGAGGACCGCGGCGATGCCCAGCACGGTGTGGTCCCCCGCCTCCCGCCGCCCACCCGCCACGGCCAGCACCTCCCGGCCGCCACCGAGCCCGTACACGGCGAGCGGGACGCCGTCGACGGTGTCGGTGGCGGAGGCGGGGGTGGCGGTCCCGGTCGGGCTCGTGCCGCGGACGATGCCGGCGAGGGCGTCCAGTGCGTCCCGTGCCTCGGCGGGCGGGGTGGGGCTGCCCGAGGGGTGCCGGGGCGGGGTGCCGGGGGAGAGGAGGGCGGCCCAGCAGTCCAGGCGCCGGGTGAGCTGCCGCAGTACGGCGGGGACCGGGTCGGGGCGGGCGGCGGCGGTGGCCAGGCCCTGCTGCGCCTCGCTGACCCGCCGCAGTTCCGCACTTCTGACCTGCGCCATCAGCGACCACACCGCCCGCGCCACCCCGCTGAAGGTGGTCTCGGGCGGCACTTCCAGCAGCGGCAGCCCATGGCGTTCGCAGGCCGCGACCAGCTCCGGCGGCACCCGGTCGAAGACGGGCGTCACCCCGAACCCGAGCGCGGCCCCGCCCGCCGCCACCACCCGCCGCACATACCGGTCGAAACGGTCCCCACCCCCGTCCGTCATCTGCACCCCGGCCGTCAACAGCAGCTCCCCGCCCAGCAGATACGGGTACGGGTCGGCCATCTCGGAGGTGTGGGCGCCCTGCACCGTGGTCGCCGGATCGAGCGGCCCGGCGAGATGCCGCAGCCCCAACTCGGCACGGGCCAGCAACGCGGCGAGCGGAACGGGCGGGGTGGGCGGTACGGCTGTCTCCGCCGCGGCGACGGCCATGCTGCGCACTCCCTCCATCTCTATCCGGCCCGGCGGGGAAGGGGCGGACGGTCCATCCACCAGCCCCCGCCCCGAGTGGATGAAACGTACACTTCTCCACCGTCCCCCAGCCACCTAGCCTCAAGCGGGCAAGGCGGTCCGGGTGCCAGTAGGTGCCAGCGGACGACACAGGCTCCTGCCCCCGCGATCCGGGACCGCCCGGAAGACCGGAAGGAAGACCCCAGCATGAGCAGCAGCGAGACACCGCGCGGCCCCGTCGACTCCTCCCGCGTCCCCCGGTACGCCGGACCGGCCACGTTCGCCCGGCTGCCGCGGCTCGACGAGGTGGGCACCGCCGATGTCGCCGTCGTCGGGGTGCCGTTCGACAGCGGTGTCTCCTACCGGCCCGGGGCACGCTTCGGCGGCAACGCCATCCGGGAGGCCTCCCGCCTGCTGCGCCCCTACAACCCGGCGCAGGACGCCGCCCCGTTCGCGCTGGCCCAGGTCGCCGACGGCGGCGACATCGCCGTCAACCCCTTCCACATCGAAGAGGCCGTCGAGACCGTCGAGGCCGCCGCCGACCAACTCCTCGGCAGCGGCGCCCGGTTGATGACCCTCGGCGGTGACCACACCATCGCGCTGCCGCTGCTGCGGTCCGTGGCGAAGAGGCACGGCCCGGTCGCCCTGCTCCACTTCGACGCCCATCTCGACACCTGGGACACGTACTTCGGCGCCGAGTACACCCACGGCACCCCCTTCCGCCGCGCCGTCGAGGAGGGCGTCCTGGACACCTCGGCCCTCTCCCACGTCGGCATCCGCGGCCCCCTCTACGGCAAGCGGGACCTGGACGAGGACGCCAAACTGGGCTTCGGCATCGTCACCTCCGCCGATGTGATGCGGCGCGGTGTCGACGAGATCGCCGACCAGTTGCGCCAGCGCATCGGGGACCGCCCCCTCTACGTCTCCGTCGACATCGACTGCCTGGACCCGGCCCACGCCCCCGGCACCGGCACCCCCGAGGCCGGCGGCATGACCTCCCGCGAACTCCTGGAAATCCTCCGCGGGTTGGCCCCCTGCAACCTGGTCTCCGCGGACGTGGTCGAAGTCGCCCCCGCCTACGACCACGCCGAAATCACCGCCGTAGCCGCCTCCCACACCGCCTACGAACTCACCACCCTCATGTGCCGCCGAGCCGCCACGACCCGTGAGGGTCGGGAAGCGGACAGCGCCTGACCCGCCGGGGTGGGACGGGGCAGCTCGACCTGCTGGACTAGCGAAGGTCCTTCACCATCACCGCGTACCGGGGTGAGTCCTCGTGCGACTTGGAGCTGTCCACCTGCCGATAGCCCCAACTCTCGTAGAGCTGGACGACCTTGTGGTGTGCGCACTCCACCTGAAGCGACACCGCATTCGCATCGGCGGCAGCTAGCAGGGCGTCGTGAATCCTCTTGGCTCTGCCGGTCCCGCGCCACTCGTGCAGCACCATGAGCTCGGACAGCGCGAAAACGGGACCCCGTAGATCGCCCGGCCTGGTGCTCCCCTTCCACCAGCCGCCGGGCGCGAGCACCGAGCCATAGGCGTATCCGACCGGGCCGCCGTTCTCCCAGCCGGAAACGCACCTCCAGTTGTTCCGGGAGGACCACAGGTCCAGAAAATGCGTGAAGCGTTCACGGGAGTGGAACGGGTCGGGATTATCCGCGTACACCTCGTCATGAATGTCCAGCAGCATGGACCGCACATCTTGAGCGTCGGAATGCCCGTACCGCCTCAGATCCATTGCCGGGACTCCTCAAGCTGATTCGATCGGGTGAGGCTGCCCAACCGGTATGCGGCAAGCCGGGGTTCGCCGCAGCCGGCTTTCTTGATCGAGGCCCTGCGTCAGGTGCGGGCTGACCCGCTGTCGCTCATGCCCCCGCGGTCAGGGTGCCGCGTCGAAGCTGTACTCGTAGCCCACGACAAGTCGGTACGGCAGGCACCACTCGCCGTATTCGATGACGCCCGAGTCGTCCCACAGGCGGTGCGCGCCGGCCAGGATTGGGGAACCGGTGCGCAGGCCGAGGAAGTTGGCTTCCCGCTCGTCGGCGTCCCGTCCGTGGATGTCGTCACGCCCCGCGGCCACCCGGCGCCCGGTCGCCTCCTGGATCCGCGGCAGCAGGTTCGCGGACTTGCCCGGGGCGGTCGACAGCAACTCGGGGACCGAGGCGGCGAAGTGAGCGGGGTACCAGGTGACGGCGAGCATCAGGCGCTGCTTGCCCTTGCCGGTGTGCCACTGGCGACGCACCACCTGATCGCCGGGCTGAAGGTCGAAGATGTCCGCGACATACAACGGCGGCTGTACGAGGTCTGCGCTGGTGACCACCATGGTCTCGCCTTCGCCCAGGATGCTGCCGCTGCGCAGGACACGGGTGATCCGGTCGTAGGCGGAAGGGGCGACCTCGGGGGCGTTGGCGACGAACGTTCCACGGCGGCTGGTGGTGATGTAGCCCTCCACCTGGAGATGGTCCAGAGCTCGGCCGAGGGTGGCGATGGCGACACCTTCGCTCTGCGCGAGTTCACGCTGCGCGGGAAGCTTCGCCCCTTCGGCAAGGTCGCCATCGAGGATGCGCCGACGGATGCGTTCGGCGACCTGCATGTACGGGGGTGTGCTGTGGGACATCGACGCGGCCTCTCCTGTGTCCTAGGTCGCCAGTGAATGTACTAGGACGCCGTCAGATTCACTACACCCCATCGAGGGACGACCCTTGGCTCATGTCCTAGGACAAGTTACTGTCTGGCCTAGGGCACGCACTCTGCGTGCGTGGTCCACCACTACACCCACGCCCGTACTGGGGGACGCCCATGCCTACTGACGACATCCGCACCGTGTCCTGGTGCGACTATCACCGGGACCTGGCCGAAGAAGTGCGACTCGTGTGCACTGCCGGTCCTGCGACGGCGGCAGGCCGGTACGCCTGCCCCACCTGCACCGAGCTGCACGGCCTCACCCTGGTTACTGCGACGGCGGTGGCCTCGTGAGCGGGGAGCAGTGCGCACGGCCCCTGCCGACTCACCCCGATCAGAGGGAACGGATCGTATTGGCCGGGGAGCCTCAATCGGCGGGCGCGGCAAGGAAGTTCGCCCGCGAGTATGTGCTGTGCTGCGTGCCGGACGCCGATGAGGGCCACGTCGACATGGTCCTGCTGGTGACGAGCGAACTTGTCACCAACAGCATCCGCTACGGCACCGAACCCGGTGACTCCTTCGCCCTCACGCTCGACAGCCGCGAGGGGCGGACGCGGGTCGAAGTCCGCGATCCGGTGCGGCGGTATCCGCGGCGGCGGCCCGAGTCGCACAGTCGGGAACGGGGGCGGGGGCTGCTGATTCTCGACGGGCTGTGTCCGGGGGCGTGGGGCGTTGAGGACGCCGTGTTCGGAAAGGTCGTCTGGGCCGAGGTGCGGGCGACGGGCTGAGGTCGCCGGCCCAGCCGCGCACCCCCTGTTTCCGCACCAGAAACTCTCCTCTTTCCGTGCTGGAAACAGTCGGCTACTCTTTCCGGCATGGAAAACAACGGGGCACCGCTCACATCGCCATCGCCATCGCCACCGCCATCGCTCACCCCCGAAGCCGCGCGGGCCGCGCTCGCTGAGGTCGAGGAGGTGCGGGTCGCCGCCGTGGCGGTTGCCGCGACGCCGTGGCCGACCTGGTTCTTTCTCGCGCTGGCCGGGTATCTGGCGGCGCTGCCGGTGGTGCTCGCCGGTGCCACGGCCGACGCGGAGTGGGGGTTGCCGCGGGCGGTCTGGAGCGGGGTGCTGGTGGGGATGATCGTCGTCTACTTCGTGCTGTTCGGGGTCGCCGCCCGCCGCTGGCGGAGCCGTACCGGGGTGGCGTTGCGGCTGGATGTGCTGCCCAAGCGGGCCACCGTGCCGATGGCGATCGGGCTGCCCGTGCTGCTGGTGGGCTCGGTGGCCGCCTTCCACGCCACCGGCGACCCCGGCTGGCTCGTCGCCGACTCCGTGATCGCCGCGGCCACCTCCGTCGGCTACCACCTGGCCTTTCACCGCCTGCACCGGAAGACCGTATGAGTGCCGCCGCCGGGCCCGAGGGCTTCGACGCCACCGTCCACGCGCCGAACCGGCTGCGGATCTGCGCGCTGCTGCACACCACCGGCGAGGCCGAGTTCGGTCTGCTCCAGCGGCAGCTCGGGCTGTCCGCGTCCGCCCTCAGCAAGCATCTCGCGGTCCTGGTGGACGCGGGATATGTCGAGCAGCGCAAGGCGGTCCGGGACACCCGGCAGCGCGTCTGGCTCAAGCTGACCGACCGCGGTACCGCGGCCTACCGCGGCCACCTCGCCGCCCTCCGTGCCATCGTCGGCCCGGAGGCGCCCACGGAGCGGCCAGCCGAGCAGCCCGCCGCGCGCCCCGCCGAGCGGTCGGCGGCCGAGGAACTGCGGACCTAGGTCGCCGGGCCCAGCGCCTACATCCCCGGACCGGTCCTCGGCCGGTTCGGGCCGATCGCGGATGAAAACCCGCTCCCGGAGTGTTGCAGCCTTGCGAACGACGGGACGGGAGAAGCGGTGCGACGGAGGCAGCGGGTGGCGGTAGACCAGGAACGGCACGGGCGGCGACCGGCACGGGACGGCGGCGGGGCCGCCGTACAGGGCTGGGCGCGGCGCCTGATCGGCTACTCCTGGCGCTATCCGAAGGACGTGGTCCTGGCGCTGGCGGCCTCCCTCGGCGGGATGGCCGTGATGGCGGTCGTCCCGCTGATCACCAAGATCATCATCGATGATGTGGTGAACAGCCACACCCGCGCCATGGCCCCCTGGGCCGCCCTCTTCATCGCCGCCGCCGTGGTCGTCTACGCGCTGACCTTCGTCCGCCGCTACTACGGCGGCAGACTCGCCCTGGACGTCCAGCACGATCTGCGGACCGAGATGTACGGGTCGATCACCCGGCTCGACGGGCGGCGGCAGGACGAGCTGTCCACCGGGCAGGTCATCGGCCGCGCCACCAGCGACCTCCAGCTCATCCAGAGCCTGCTGTTCATGCTGCCGATGACCATCGGCAACATCGTGCTCTTCGTGATCTCCCTGGTGATCATGGCCTGGCTGTCGCTGCCGCTGACCCTGGTCGCGCTGGCCGTGGCGCCCGCCCTGTGGTGGATCGCCAAACGCAGCCGCAGCCGTCTGCACCCCGCCACCTGGTACGCGCAGGCGCAGGCCGCGGCGGTGGCCGGAGTGGTCGACGGGGCGGTCACCGGCGTCCGGGTCGTCAAGGGCTTCGGGCAGGAGCAGCAGGAGACGGGCAAGCTGCGGCAGGTGGGCCGCCGCCTCTTCGCGGGGAGGCTGCGCACCATCCGGCTGAACGCCAAGTTCACCCCCGCACTCCAGGCCGTCCCCGCGCTCGGCCAGGTCGCGATGCTGGCTCTCGGCGGCTTGCTGGCGGTACGGGGCGAGGTCACCCTCGGCACCTTCGTCGCGTTCTCCACCTATCTCGCGCAACTGGTGGGCCCGGTGCGGATGCTGGCCGTGGTGCTCACCGTGGGCCAGCAGGCCCGCGCCGGTGTGGAACGGGTACTGGAACTCATCGACACCGAGCCCACGCTCACCGACGGCACCGTGGAACTGCCCGCGGACGCGCCCGCCACCGTCGAGTTCGACGACGTCTCCTTCGGCTACGCGGACGGGCGGCCGGTACTTGAGGGCCTCAGCTTCACCCTGCGGCCCGGTGAGACGGTCGCCGTGGTCGGCGCCTCCGGCTCCGGCAAGTCCACCATGTCGCTGCTGCTGCCCCGCTTCTACGACGTGACCCATGGCGCGGTCCTGGTCGGCGGGCACGATGTACGGGAGCTCACACTCGACTCGCTGCGGGCCGCCATCGGCCTCGTACCGGAGGACAGCTTCCTCTTCTCCGACACGGTGCGCGCCAACATCGCCTACGGGAAACCGGACGCCACCGACGAGGAGATCGAGGCCGCGGCCCGCGCCGCCCAGGCCGACCGCTTCGTCCGCGAACTGCCCGACGGCTACGCCACGAAGGTCGGCGAGCAGGGCCTCACCCTCTCCGGCGGGCAGCGGCAGCGGATCGCCCTGGCCCGCGCCATCCTCACCGACCCCCGGCTGCTGGTCCTGGACGACGCCACATCCGCGGTGGACGCCCGGGTGGAGCACGAGATCCACGAGGCCCTGGCCGGCATCATGGCCGGCCGGACGACCCTGCTGATCGCCCACCGCCGCTCCACCCTCGGCCTCGCCGACCGGATCGCGGTGATCGACGGCGGCCGGCTCGCCGACATCGGCACCCACGAGGAGCTGACCGCACGCTCCGCCCTCTACCGCAGACTGCTCACCGACCCGGACGAGCTCGGCGGTGTCTCACCCGGCCACACCCCGCTCACCGTGGCCGAGGAGCCCGAGGACACCACCGTGCGGGCCGAGTGGGACGCCGAGTTCGACGCGGAGCGCGGCATCACGCCCCGGCTGTGGAGCGGTGACCGGGAGCCGAGGGACACCGCGCTCGCCGGGACGCCCGCCACCCCCGAGCTGCTGGCGCAGGTCGACGCGCTGCCCCCGGCCACCGATGTCCCGCAGGTCGACGAGGAGCGCGCGGTGACCGCGGAGGAGTCCTACGGGCTGCGGCGGCTGCTGCGCGGCTTCAGGGGTCCGCTGCTGGTCAGCCTGTCGCTGGTGGCGGTCGACGCGGGGGTGGGGCTGCTGCTGCCGGTGCTGATCCGGCACGGTATCGACGAGGGCGTCAACCGGCTGGCGCTGGGCGCGGTGTGGGCGGCCTCGCTGCTGGCGCTGATCGCGGTGGCGGTGCAGTGGGGGGCGCAGTTCGCGGAGACCCGGATGACCGGCCGTACCGGTGAACGGGTGCTGTACGCACTGCGGTTGAAGATCTTCGCCCAGTTGCAGCGGCTGGGCCTGGACTACTACGAGCGTGAGCTGACCGGCCGCATCATGACGCGGATGACGACGGATGTGGACGCCCTGTCCTCGTTCCTCCAGACCGGTCTGGTCACCGCGTTCGTCTCGGTCGTCACCTTCTTCGGCATCATGGTGGCGCTGCTGGTGATCGATGTGCAGTTGGCGCTGGTGGTGTTCGCCACGCTGCCGCCGCTGGTCGTCGGCACCTTCTTCTTCCGCCGCAAGAGCGTCCAGGCCTACGAACTGGCCCGGGAGCGGGTGTCGGTGGTCAACGCCGACCTCCAGGAGACGGTGGCCGGCCTCCGTATCGTGCAGGCCTTCCGGCGGGAGGCGGCGGGTGCGGGCCGGTTCGCGGTGCGCAGCCTTGCCTACCGGGCGGCCCGGGTCCGCGGCCAGTGGCTGATCTCGGTGTACTTCCCGTTCGTGCAACTGCTGTCCTCGGTGGCGGCGGCCGCGGTGCTGGTGGTGGGCGCGAACCGGGTGGAGGCGGCCACGCTGACCACGGGCGCGCTGGTGGCGTATCTGCTGTACATCGATCTGTTCTTCGCGCCGGTGCAGCAGTTGTCGCAGGTCTTCGACGGCTATCAGCAGGCCACCGTCTCGCTCGGCCGCATCCAGGAGCTGCTGCGCGAGCCCACCTCCACCAGCAGGCCCGCCGACCCGCACCCGGTGACCGCCCTGCGTGGCGAACTCGCCTTCGAGGACGTCGAGTTCGCCTACGCGGCACGCGACGGCAGTACGCCCGAAGAGGGCGCAGAACCGGCCGAGATCGCGCTCCGCGGACTCGAACTGCGGATTCCCGCCGGGCAGACGGTGGCCTTCGTGGGGGAGACCGGCGCCGGCAAGTCGACCCTGGTGAAACTGGTGGCCCGCTACTACGACCCCACCTCGGGACGGATCACCGTGGACGGCACCGATCTGCGGGAGCTGGACCTGACGGCGTACCGGCACCGGCTGGGTGTGGTGCCGCAGGAGGCGTACCTCTTCCCGGGCACCGTGCGGGACGCCATCGCCTACGGGCGGCCCGAGGCGGGGGACGCGGAGGTGGAGGCCGCGGCACGGGCCGTCGGCGCCCACGACATGATCGCCACCCTCGACGGCGGCTATCTGCACGAGGTCAGCGAACGCGGCCGCAACCTCTCCGCCGGCCAGCGCCAGCTCATCGCCCTCGCCCGCGCCGAACTCGTCGACCCCGACGTGCTGTTGCTGGACGAGGCGACCGCCGCACTGGACCTCGCCACCGAGGCCCAGGTCACCCAGGCCACCGAACGCCTCACCGGCCGCCGGACGACGCTCGTCGTCGCCCACCGCCTCACCACCGCAGCCCGTGCCGACCGGGTGGTGGTGATGGACCACGGCCGGGTCGCCGAGGACGGCACCCATGACGAACTCCTCGCCCTGGACGGGCAGTACGCGGCCCTCTGGCGCACCTTCCTCGGCGAGGGCGGCGGCGATCTGGGGGAGCCGGAGGCCGAGTCGGAGGCCGCGGCCGTCTGACACACCGTCCGCCGCACCCGGGGTGCGACCTTGCGGCGCCCGCACCGCGTCCGTACCTCAGTACATTGAGGGCTCGACAACGACGTGGCCTCGGCAGCGGGGTGACGGAGCGGGAGGGCGTCCGGTGGGCAGAGGCGGAGCGAGACGGAGTGCGGCACGTACCCGGGGGCACCGCGGAAGCCGGATAGCCGGCCGGATGCCCGCGGGTGCCGCGGCACTGCTGGCCGCCGCGCTGCTCGTACCGGGCCTGCCGGGCGGCGGCACCGCCGAGGCGGCCTCCCTCTGCCAGGGCCGCACCGCCCGCACCCTCAAGTTCCCTGACGGCACAGTGCGGTTGTACCAGCGCGGCGACTGGGTCTGCGCCGTCACCCTCGCCCGCAAGCCGGGCACCCGCCGCACCATGTCGGTGAGCGTGCAGGCCCGCGGGAGCCGCGCCGTGAAGGACACCGGCCGCTTCGTCCACCACGCGGGCCCGGTCACCGTGCACGCCGGGCACCGCTGCATCCGGCTCGGCGGTTCCGTCTCGGGCCACTCCGCGCACACCGGTTGGATCCGGTGCTGACCGCCACCGCCCGCCGCCACACCCCTCAACAGACCCTGGTGGTGGCCGGGTTGCTCGGCTAGGTTCGCGCGCATGTGGACGGACGCGGTGGCTCCGCACAGTCGGGCCGCCGCGCCGGCGCACCGCGCCCCGTCCTCCGCCGAACCAGGGAGAGTCATGCGCAAGGCCCTCAGTTGGCTGTTCGCGCTGG
Source organism: Streptomyces sp. NPDC058045 (assembly GCF_042885635.1). Taxonomy (NCBI): domain Bacteria; kingdom Bacillati; phylum Actinomycetota; class Actinomycetes; order Kitasatosporales; family Streptomycetaceae; genus Streptomyces; species Streptomyces sp. NPDC058045. Next base: position 71,835 of record NZ_JBHVRR010000008.1, read on the forward strand.
TGGTGCTGATCGGCACCGCCGGTGCGGCCGGCACCGCCACCGCGGCCACCGCCGCGCCCGCGGACACCGATATAAGACAACGGCTCCTCGCCATCCCCGGCATGAGCCTCATCGAGGAGAAGCCCTACGACGGCTACCGCTACTTCGTACTGAACTACGTACAGCCCGTCGACCACCGCCACCCCTCGGCGGGCACCTTCACCCAGCGCCTCACCGTGCTGCACAAGGACACCAGCAGGCCCACCGTCTTCTACACCAGCGGCTACAACGTCTCCACCACACCCAGCCGCAGCGAACCCACCCGCATCGTCGACGGCAACCAGGTCTCCCTGGAATACCGCTACTTCACCCCGTCGCGCCCCAGCCCCGCCGACTGGTCCAAGCTGGACATCCGGCAGGCCGCCGACGACCAGCACCGCGTCTTCGAGGCCCTCAAGCCGATCTACTCCGAGAAGTGGCTCGCCACCGGCGGCTCCAAGGGCGGTATGACCGCCACCTACTACGAGCGCTTCCACCCCCGTGACATGGACGGTGTGGTCGCCTATGTGGCGCCCAACGACGTGGTGAACAAGGAGGATTCGGCCTACGACCGGTTCTTCGAGCAGGTCGGCACCAAGGAGTGCCGCGACCGGCTGAACGCGGTGCAGCGCGAGGCCCTGGTACGCCGCGAGCCGCTGAAGGCCAAGTACGCCGCCGAAGCCGCCCGCCAGGGCTGGACCTTCACCACCGTCGGCGACCTGGACCGCGCCTACGAGGCCGTCGTCGCCGACCTGGTGTGGGGCTTCTGGCAGTACCACCTGCTGGCCGACTGCGGCGACGCACCCGCCGCCACCGCCTCCGACCAGGAGATCTACGACTGGGTGGACGAGATCTCCGGCTTCTCCGCCTACAGCGACCAGGGCCTCGCCACCTACACCCCGTACTACTACCAGGCAGGCACCCAGCTCGGCTCGCCCACCATCCAACTCCCGCACATCAAGGACCTGTTGCGCTACGGCTACCAGCCGCCGCGGAACTTCGTGCCCCGCTCCATCCCGATGAAGTTCCAGCCGCAGGCCATGCGCGACGTGGACACCTGGGTTCGGCAGCACGCCGACCAGATGCTGTACGTGTACGGCGAGAACGACCCGTGGGGCGCGGAGCCCTTCCACCTCGGCCAGGGCGCCCGTGACTCCTATGTGTTCACCGCGCCCGGCGCCAACCACGGTGCGAAGGTCGAGGGCCTGGTGCCCGCCGAGAAGGCCTTCGCCACCGCCCGCATCCTGGACTGGGCGGGTGTCTCCTCCGCCGCGGTGACCGCCCACCCGTCGAAGGCCCGCCCCCTGGCCGCCTACGACAGGAAGCTGGACCGTCCCGAGCCCCGGCACCACCACCTGCGCCCGTAGCACCGGCGGACGCCCGCATGGAAGAGGCGCGGGGGGGGGGGGGGCCACCCCCCCCCCCCCCCCCCCGACGCGCCCGCCCCCGCCGCGGAAGAGAAGGCGACGGACGTGTAAGTAAAAAAAAGAGCCCACACAAAAC
>NZ_JBHVRR010000008.1:73365-153179 GCF_042885635.1 Streptomyces sp. NPDC058045
CCGCCCCCGGCCACCCCCCCCCGCCCCCTTCCCCCCGGCGGCCGCCCGCTTGTATGCGGCGGGGCTGGGCCCAAAACCCCCCGCCCGCGCCCCTTCGTTGACCGGCCGTCAGTACCGATCAGTTCCAGTCGGTGCCGCTCAGTACCCCAGGCCGTGGCCGATCGGGTACAGCACCTTCGTCGGATCGGCGGCGTCCGGCACCGGCACCGGAAGGTGGCCCTTCGGCCGGGCCTGACCCGCGATCACCCGTACCGCGGCCCGCAGTTCGACATCCGTCCACGAGTACGCGGCCAGCGCCGCGCCCACCCCGGGCAGCCGGGCGATGTCATACGGGTTGCGGATGGCGAGCTGCACCACCGGCTTACCGGTGGCCACCAGCGCGGCCACCAGGGCCCGTTGGCTGCCCGTGGCGCTCACGTTGTACGTGCCGACCAGGACCGCGTCCGCCTCCCCGGCGGCCGCCACCGCCTGGTCGATGACCGCCTGGCTGGCGTTGCCGTTGGAACCGGAGGAGATCGCGGTGGCGGTGAAGCCCAACTCGTTCAGGGCGGCGGCCAGCACCTTCGACGGGGGCCCGGTGGTGCCCGACGGGGACGCCGGGTCGGCGCTGACCACCAGGATCCGGCGGTGGCTGCGGCGGGACAGCGGCAGCAGCTTCCCCGCGTCGGCCAGCAGCGTGGTGGTGCCCTCCGCGATCCGGTCGGCCGCCGCCAGATGCGCCTTGGTGCCCACCGTGCGGCTCACCCCGTCCGCGGTGACATACGGCTCGGTGAACAGCCCGCGGCGGGCCTTGAGCCGCAGGATGCGCAGGATCGACTCGTCGAGGCGGTCCTCCGTCAGCTCACCGCCCTTCACCGCGGCCACCACCGCGTTCCACGCCAGGTCCAGGTCCGGCGGGTTGAGGAGCTGGTCCACGCCCGCCTTGAGCGCCAGCACCGGCACCTTGTCGTCGCCGTACTTCTCCCGCACCCCGGCCATCCCGAGGGAGTCGGTGACCACGACACCGTCGTAACCGAGCTGCTCGCGCAGGATGCCGGTGAGGATGGGGTGGGAGAGGGTGGCCGGGTCGCCGGACGAGTCGAGCGCCGGGACCATGATGTGCGCCGTCATGATCGAGTCGATACCGGCGGCGATGGCGGCCTTGAACGGCGGTGCGTCCAACTCCTCCCACTGCGCCCGGGTGTGCTCGATCACGGGGAAGCCGTAGTGGCTGTCAGTGGCGGTGTCACCGTGCCCGGGGAAGTGCTTCGCGGCGGTGGCGATGCCCGCGCCCTGATAGCCCTTCACCTGGGCGGCGACCATGGTGGCCACCGCCTGCGGGTCCGCCCCGAACGACCGCACCCCGATGACCGGGTTCGCCGGGTTCACGTTCACATCGGCGTCGGGGGCGTAGTCCTGCCGGATGCCCATGGCGCGCAGTTCGACACCGGCGATACGGGCGGCCTGGCGGGTGTCGGAGGCGGAGCCGCCCGCACCGAGCGCCATCGCCCCCGGCACCAGGGTGGCCGGATAGCCGACCCGGGTCACGATGCCGTGCTCCTGGTCGGTGGAGATCAGCACCGGCAGCCCGCGCGGCCCGGTGAGTCCCGCCTTCTGGATGCCGTTGGACAGACTCGCGATCTGCGACGGGTTCGCCGTGTTGTGCGCCCAGGCGAAGTAGATGATGCCGCCGACGTGGTACTTGGCGATGAGTTCGGCGGCCGTGCGGACACCGATCTCCTTCAGGTTGGCGTCGATGTCGGCCTGGTCGGGATCGGTGGCGGAGGCGCCGTAGACCCGCATCACGAAGAGCTGGCCGACCTTCTCCTCCAGCGTCATCTCCGCGATGAGCTTGCGTAGTTGACGGTCGTCCGGGGTGCGGCCGGTGGTGGCGGCGGGCGCTGCCGCGCCGGTGGCGGCGGACGACGGTCCCGCGGTGGCGGCGAACGCTGCCGCGCCCGCGCCGGCGGCGATCACCGCGCGGCGGCCGGGTCTCGGAACGGGGGTGTCTCGGTACTGCACTGGCGCTCCTTCCGGGGTGGCCGCGGTGCGGCCGGGAAGCGGTGCACTGAAAGAAATTTCCGCGCGCCAAGGGATAGCCCGAAAATTTCTTACGGTCAAGAGCCTGAGCAGCGAGCACGTCGCGCAACTGGCCTGCGGGACTGGGCAGTCGGGGGCGATGGGCAACGGGGCGGCGACGTGGGGGAGTTGGTCCAACGGGCTTACGGCACAGGGCAGTTGAGGCGGCCCCGGCATCTTGCCGGGGCGGGCTGGCGGCGGCTCGTCCGACGTGCTGGCGGGGTCTTGGTTTGCGCGCTGTCGGTACGTCGTCTGACGCGCTGGTGGCGCCTTCGTGGGGTCTTGCCTGATGCCTCGACGGCACCACGTCGCACCCCCGACGCCGTCTCGCCCGACGCCTGCGACGGCTGAGGGCACCTCGCCCGCGACCGCTGCCGCCTCAGCCCGCCGCCCCGGCGGTCAACCGTTCCAGATACGCCCGGCCCGCGGCCAGCAGCGGCGGTAGCGGCGCCGCGTCCTCGTACCACCGCCGCTCGTACTCCCAGCAGAGCCAGCCGTCCCACCCCGCACGCCCCAGGACCCCGGCGACCTCGGCCAGCGGCAGCGCCCCCGCACCGAGCGGCAGCGGCGTGGTGTCCTCGGCCGAGGCGACATCCTTCACCTGGACATAGCCGAGATACGGGGCGAGCGCCGCGAAACTCTCCGCGGGCCGCTCGCCGCCGAGCCAGGTGTGCAGCACATCCCAGAGCGCCCCCGCACCGGGGTGCCGCACCGGGGCCAGCGCCCGGGCGGTGGCCGCACCGGTGCGGTGTGAGTCATGGGTCTCCAGCAGAATCCGCACCCCGAGATCCTCCGCCCGCCCCGCCGCGGCGGCCATCCGACGCGCCACCGCCGCATCCGCCTCCGCCACCGGCCGCTCCCCACCCCCGGGAAACACCCGCACAAAGGACGCCCCCAAGTCATGGGCCAACTCCACCAGTTGACCGATCCCGTCCACCACCGGCCGATCCGCCCCGGGCGCCGCCACCCGCTCATACCCGGCCACCGCCAGCACCTCCACCCCGGCATCCGCGAACTCCCGTACCGCGGCCGCCCGTTCACCCGCCCCACTCCCCGGATGCAGCCCCTCCTCCGAATGCGCCCGCAACTCCACCCCCCGAAACCCACTCCCCACAGCCAGCCGCACCACCTCCCCGACCGCCAGCCCCGGCACACCCAACGTGGAGAACGCGAAATTCATGGGGGGAGCTTAGGGGGGCAGGTGGCCCTACCCCTCCGGCACCTCCCCAAGCGTCGGGTACGACTCCTGTGCCCCCCGGCGGGTCACGGCTGCCGCGCCCACGCGGGTGGCGAAGGTGGTGGCGGTGGGGAGGGGGGCGCCGGTGCTGAGGTGCCAGGAGAGAGCGGCGGTGAAGGCGTCGCCGGCGCCGGTGGTGTCGACGGCCTTGACCGGTAGCGAGGGCACCCGTAGCGGGGCGGTGCCGGTGGCGGCGGTGAGGGCGCCTTCGGGGCCGAGGGTCACCACCACCGAGCGGGGGCCCAGTGCCAGCAGGCCCCGGGCCCAGTCCTCCGGCCGGGGTCCGGCGTCGGGGCCGAGCAGTGCGCGGGCCTCGTGTTCGTTGAGGACGAGTGGGTCGCAGGCCGCCAGTACCTCGGCGGGGAGGGCCGCGGGTGGTGAGGGGTTCAGTACGAACCGGCTGCCGGGGGGTAGTCGGCGTACCACCTCGGCCACGGTGTCCAGTGGGATCTCCAACTGGGTTGAGATCACGGGTGCTTGGGCGAGCAGGGCGCCCGCGGCCCGTACGTCGGCGGGGGTGAGGTGGGCGTTGGCGCCGGGGGAGACCACGATGCTGTTGTCGCCGGAGGGGTCCACGGTGATCAGGGCGACGCCGGTGGGCGCACCGCCGACCAGGACGCCCGAGGTGTCCACCCCGGCCGCCCGTTGCGCCTCCAGCAGCAGCCGGCCGTGCGCGTCGTCGCCGACCCGCGCCAGCAGCGCCGTACGGGCACCGAGCCGGGCCGCCGCCACCGCCTGGTTGCCGCCCTTGCCGCCGGGGTGGACCACCAGGTCGGATCCGAGGACCGTCTCCCCGGGTCCGGGCCGGCGCTCCACGCCCACCACCAGATCGGCGTTGGCCGATCCGACGACCAGCAACTCGCAGCCCCGACCGGGTCCCACCGTCACCGCATCCACCACCTGTACAACCTCTCGTTTCCGGCGTCCGTCAGATGTCCGTCGGATGTCTGTCAGGAGAAGCCGGCCACGTTCTTCGCCATGACCACCTTCACCGGCACCTTCACCTGCTGGCGCACGCTCTTGCCGCGGGCCGCGCGTACCGCGTTCTTCACGGCCAACTCGCCCAGCAGCTTGGGTTGTTGCGCCACCGAAGCGTAGAGAGTGCCCGCCTTGACCGCCTTGAAGCCGTCCGGTGTGCCGTCGAAACCGACCACCGGCACCTTCCCGGCGCGGGAGCCGAGCGCCTTGGCGGCGCCCAGCGCCATCTCGTCGTTCTCCGCGAACACGCCGTCGAGGCCGCGGTGTGCCTGGAGCATGTTGGTCATCACATCGAGGCCCTTGGTGCGGTCGAAGTCCGCGGGCTGCCGGGCCACCACCTTGATCCCCGGGTACGCCTTCAGGCCCTCGGCGAAGCCCGCGCCGCGCTCCCGGCTGGCGGAGGTGCCCGCCTCGCCCTGGAATACCGCGATCCGGCCCTTGCCGCCGAGCTTCTCCCCGAGGGTGCGGGCGGCGAGACGGCCGCCGGCCACGTTGTCGGAGGCGACCAGCGCCGCGATGTCCGCCCCGGTCACCCCGCGGTCGGCGGCGACCACCGGGGAGGCGTCGTCCTGGGCGTCGGTGACGGTCAGCTCGACGCCCTCCCTCTTCGCCTCGGCCTGGGCGCCGGCCCGGAGCTGGACGAAGAAGGGGTTGTTGAGGGTGGACACCGACAGGCCGACCTTGGTGGTGGTGCCGGAGGAGCCCGAGGTGGCCCCGCCGATCACCAGCCGGGGCAACCCCACCCCGACCACTCGATATCAGATCGTGACGGGGGTGGTGGGGTGAGCGTGAAGGTCCGCCTACAGGTCCTCGGGCAGCAGTCGGAACGCGGCGTGACCGGTGAGCGGCTGGACGATCCGGAAGTCCCGGTCGGTCGTGAACAGCGCATCGGTCCGGTAGGCCTTGGCGAGGGCGACGTTCATGGCGCCAGTAAGACCGATGCCGCTGCCGCCGCGTGCGTCCGTGTAGCCCTCCGCGACAGCGAGCGCGGTGGTCAGGTGCGGTGCGATGTCGGCGATCGTGAAGCGGTTCAGGTCGGCCTGCTTCGCGATGAAAGCGGTGATTCCGTTTGCCGTCTTCGGGCCGGAGCGTGCCGTGGCGATGTAGTCCAACTCGGCCAGCACAAGCGGCGATACGACCAGGTGACTCATTCGCGCGAAGGCTTTCTTGTGGTTGGCGTGGCCTTGTTCGCGCGGGGTGAGAAGGCGGATGAGGGCGTTGGTGTCGGCGATGGCGACGGGGAGTGTCACTGCCCCATGCCCCGCAGGATCTCGTCCATGTCCTCATTCGTCATCGGCTCGCCGAGGTCGAACTCGGGAAGATCGATGTCGCCGATGGGTGTGGTCGGGTGCGGCGGGAACTCGATGTGGTCGACCGGGACGATACGGGCGACGGCGCGGCCGTTCCGGGTCACGGTGATCTCCTCGCCGTGCTCGACGCGGTCGAGCAGGGCCGAGGACTTCTGGTTCAGCTCCCGTGCGGTGGCTTCCATGTAGTACATGGTGATACAGGGCCTTCGGGATGCGTACCGGTGGTCGGTGGTCGGTGGTCGGGACCGAGGCGGGAAGGAGGGGGCGGAATCAAGGCGGAGCTTCGGACGGCGGGGCTGATGCGGTGGTGGGCCGCATCCGTACGGGCAGCGACCACCTCCCGGTGTCGGCCCGGATCACGGCGACGAGGAACGGGGACGGTGGCTTGAGGGACGGTGGCTGACCGGAACCCCTCGGCCGCCCACCCCCGGCGCCCCTACAACTCACCGTAAGGGCCCAGGAATTGGGCGCGGGCTTTCTCGATCCGGTAGAGGAAGATGCCGTTCTCGAAGTGGACTTGGCGGGTCGAGGGGTAGAAGGAGAGGGTGCGGACGATGCCGCGGTGTTCGGTTCTGACGAGGCGTTGGCCCATTCCGCTGCGTACCTCTCCCGAGGCGCTGGTGGTTCCGGCGGCCTGGGCGATCAGGCCCACCGCGTCATAGGCCTCGGCGGTCCAGGTGGCCGGCGGGGTGCCGTAGCGCTTCTGGTGTGCGGCGGTGAAGGCGCGGGCCGGCTTGAGGGCGGTGGGGTCGGCGTAGGCCTCCGAGAAGACCCAGCCCTCGGCGGCCTGGCCGGCGCCGTCGAGGAAGGCGGGGCCGAGGGCGGGTCCGGCGGCGACCTTGGTCCCGGTGAAGTGTTCGGCGGTGAGCGCTTCGGCCAGGCGGGCGGCTCTGGACGGGAGGCCGCCCGAGTACACCACCGCGTCCGCCTTGCTGCTGATGGCTTTCCGGGCCACCGCGCGGAAGCCCGCGTCGCCCCGGCTCAACGGGTGCTCGATCAGTGTGGCGTCGGCCGGGGGCGAGGTGCGGAACGGGCTGCCGATCTGCCCGCCGAGCCTCGGGTCGGCCGCGTCGTCGACCAGCAGGATGCGCTGGGCCGGGCGGGTCCGGACCAGGTAGCTGAGCAGGCCGGTGCCGAGGTCGTCGTCCAGTGCCCGGGTCACACAGAGGTGGAGGCTGGTCCCGGACGGGGCGGTGGAGGAGCCGGCCGAGACGACGACGGCGGTGAGCCGTGCCTTGCCGTACCGCTCGACGATGTCCTCGTGCAGCACGTCGCCGGTCGGCCCGATGACCGCGACCAGTCCCGGGTCCGCCGCCAGCCGGTCGGCCACCCGCCGTGCCTTCGCCCGGTCCCCGGCGTCGTCCTCGGTGCGCAGGGCGAGCCGGAACGCCTTGTCCTGACGGGAGTTGTGGTGGTCGATGGCGAGGCGGACGCCACGCTGGTGGGCCAGTCCGGTGGCGCGGCCGGGGCCGGTGAGGTCGGCGTGCAGCCCGATGGTGTGGGTGGGCAGCGGCCCGGAGTCCGCCGATGCCCCGGTGCCGCGTCCCCGGGTGGCGAGCCAGGTGGCCGTGCCGCCGGTGAGGACCACGGCCCCGGCCGCCCCGGCGGTCAGCAGCCGCCGGCGGGAGGGTCCGGACGCAGCCGGGTCGTCGGCCGGGGTGCGGGTGTCGGGCAGTGGTGCCGGTTCCGGGTCGGGCAGGGCGAGCGCGGCGGCGGAGCGTTCGGCGATCAGCGCGGGCAGCCCCGCGGGCACCTGCCAGGGAACGGATGCGGGCGCGGCACCGCCGTACGACTCCCGTGGGTCCCTCGGCCGACGCGGCTCGGGACCGGTACCGCCCACCGAACCGCCCAGCGCGTCGCGGATCTGCGCCGAAGTCGGCCTGGTGGCAGGGTCCTTGGCGAGACAGTCGGTGATCAGGGGCAGCAGTGCGGGCGGTACGCCCGTCAGGTCCGCCTCCTCGTGGATCGTCCGGAAGAGCGCGGCCGCCCCGCCGCCGTCACCGAAGGGGCCCCGCCCGGTCGCCGTGTACGCCAGGACGCAGCCCAGGGAGAACACATCGGCGGGCGGCCCCGGTTGCCCGGCCGCGGCCTGCTCGGGGGCGAGATAGCCGGGGGTGCCGATCACCGCTCCGGTGGCGGTGAGCGCGGTGGCGCCGGTGTGGCGGGCGATGCCGAAGTCGATCAGGCGGGGGCCGTCGAGGGCGAGGAGCACATTGCCCGGTTTGACGTCCCGGTGGACCAGCCCGGCGCCGTGCACCGCGGCGAGCGCCTCGGCGAGCCTGCCGCCGAGGGCCCGTACGGTGTCGGCGGGCAGCGGGCCGCCTTGTGCCGCGACCACCTCGCCGAGTGACGGGCCGGGGACGAACTCCGTTGCCAGCCAGGGCTCTTGGGCCTCGGTGTCCGCGCCGAGCACCGGCACCACCCACGGCCCGCTGATCCGGGCGGCGGCCTCCGCCTCGCGGCGGAAACGGGCCCGGAAGCCGGGGTCGGCGGCGTGCTCGGCGCGGATCACCTTCACCGCGGCGAGCGCGCCCCCCGTCGAACGCGCCAGGTACACCACGCCCATACCGCCCGCGCCGAGCCGTACCAGGGTGCGGTACGGGCCGACGGCGCGGGGGTCCTCGGAGGTGAGGGGCCGCACGTCAGCTCTCGGGTTCCGGCAGCTTCGGCGCGGGACCCGCGTACTTCAGGCGTCCGCCCTTCACCCGGTACAGGTAGGCGTCCCGGCCCACGAGTCGCTGGGTGTCGTCGAAGACGTAGGTGCGGGAGACACCCTTGTGGCGGCCGGCGGCGATGGCGGCGGCCAGCGCGGAGCGGGTGGGCCGGGCGGGTCCGGAGGGGCTGGGGCTCGCCTCGGTGTCCTTGGTTCCCTTGGTCGCGGTCTTGGCCGACTTCTCGACCAGGGTGGCCAGTTGGGCGGTGACGAGCCCCGCCACGTCGTACGCCTCGGCCGACCAGGCGGCGGGCGCGGAACCGTACCGCTCGCGGTGGGCGGCGGCGAACCCGGCGGCCGCCGGGGCGCTCGCGTCGGTGAACGGTGCGATGAACTCCCAGCCCTCGGCCGCCGCCCCCGCCTTCTTCAGGAACTCCGGTCCCATGGCGGTGTGTTGGGCCACCCGCCGCCCCTTGAACCGGGCGTCGGCCAGAGCGCGCGCGGCACGGGCCGCACCGGCCGGGGGCCCGGAGTAGAAGAAGGCGTCGATGTCGTGGTCCAGCACATCGCGGATGACGGGTGTGAGGTCGGTCGTCCCCTCGGGCACCACGCGCGGATAGGTGGTGGTGTCCTTGTTGATCGTCGGCGCCAGCAGGTTGGTGGTGTAGCCCGCCTGGTACGCGGCCTGGCCGCCGCCCCGGTCCATCAGGACGCCCAGCTTCTCCACACCGAGGCGGAGCACCAGCCGGGTGGCGGCGGGGACGGCGAGCGCCGAGTAGGAGGGCGCGGCCTGGAAGAACGCGCCGTTGGACCGGGGCACGAAGGCGATCTGGAGCGCCGACACCGTCAGTACGGGCAGTCCCGCCTCGTCGTACGCCGAGAGTGCCGCCTCCGCCTCGGTGTCACCGCTGGGGCCGATGACGGCGAGTACGTCCCGGTCGCGGGCGAACTCCTCGGCGACCCGGGCGGCGCGGGTGCGGTCGCCCCGGTCGTCCAGGACCTTCACGGCGAGCGTGAAGGGGTGCCTGCCATGGGAGTTGAAGCGGTCGACGGCGAGCCGCACCCCACGCTCCTGGGCCCGTCCGACCGCGCTGTGCGGGCCGGTCAGCCCGGCGTGCACACCGATGGTCCAGCGTGGCCCACCGCCGCGGTGGTCGTCGTTCTTCGCGCCACCGGCCCACCGCACGGCCGCGTAGCCGCCCGCGCCGAGGGCCACCGCGCCGCCCGCCGCGAACAGCAGGAACCGGCGGCGCCCCGGCGCGGGCGGCGCGGGCGCGTCGGCGACGGTCTGACCGCTGACGGTGGCGTCGATACCGGGCAGTGCCAGCAGCGCCGCGGACCGGTCCGCGATGATCCGCACGACGTCCTCGGGCAGCCAGCCGGCGCCGGGTCCGTCCGGTTCATCCGTGTCCGACGGGTAGAGGTCCGCGGCGGCCGGACGCTCCTCCGGGTCCTTGGTGAGGCAGCGTTCCAGCAGCGCGCGCAGCCCGGCGTCCTCGATGCCGTCGAGGTCGGGTGCGTCGTGCACGGTGCGGTAGAGCACGGCGTCGACGGCGCCGCTGCCGAACGGCGGCCGCCCGGTGGCCGCGTACGCCAGGAGGCAGCCGAGGGAGAACACGTCCCCGGCGGGGCCGGCGCCCGAGCTGTCCCCGGACGCCTGCTCGGGCGCGAGGAAGCCGGGGGTGCCGACGACGATCCCGGTGGCGGTGAGCGCGGTGCCGTCGGCGGAACGGGCGATCCCGAAGTCGATCAGCCGGGGCCCGTCCGCGGTGAGCAGGACATTGCCCGGTTTGACGTCGCGGTGGACGAGCCCGGCGGTGTGCACCGCGGCCAGGGCGCGGGAGAGCAGCCGGCCGAGGACGGTGACGGTGTCCACCGGCAGCGCACCGCGCCGGGCGACCACGTCCGAGAGGGTCGGCCCCGGCACGAACTCCGTTGCCAGCCAAGGCCGTTCGGCCTCGGTGTCGGCCCCGGTGACGGGCACCGCCCACGGGCTGTCCACCTGGCGGGCGGCCTCGGCCTCGCGCCGGAAACGGGCCCGGAAGTCCTCCTCGTCGGCGTACTCGGGCAGGATCACCTTGATCGCGGCGAGTGCTCCGGCGTCGGTGCGTCCGAGGTAGACGACCCCCATACCGCCCGCGCCGAGGCGGCCGAGGAGCCGGTGTCCGCCGATCCGGGCGGGGTCGGTGGGTCGCAGTTCTTCCAACATGGCCGGGTTCAGCTCCGCTTCTCTACGGCGGATGCCAGATTGACCAGCATCATGGCCTGCGCTCTGGCGACCGGACCGTCGATCTCCTGCTGGGTGCGGCCCTTCGCCCCCTTGCCCGTCACGGCGACGGTGAACTGGAGAGCCTGCGCCTGCAACCACACATAGTGGTACGGCCCGCCCAGCTCGGTGCTCTGGTACTTGCCCATCTCGTCCAGGGTGTCCTCGGAGTTGGTCTGGTTCCCCTCCCCGCCGAAGAGCGCACCGGCCATCATCGAGCCGATCTGCTCGCCGTCCCGCAACTGCTGCGTGGGGCAGCGCATCGTCTCCTCGATCGACTCGGCCATCTCCCACCTCGCGTCCGCCCGGGTGCGGTGGACGGTGATGACGGCGGCCAGCCGGATCGGCCCCTTGCTCCCGGACGCGGGCACCTCGAACGACCGGGTGAGGGTGGCCAGTACGTCCGCGCCGGGTTTCTTCTGCTGCCAGACGCAGTCCTCCCCGAGCACCGGCCAGGTCGCCGGATCGCTCTCGTAGGGGGTCCGCTTCACCACTCCGGGGCCGAAGTTGTCGGGGTCGGCGATGACCCGGTGGATGAGGTCGAGCGCCGCCGCCCGCGTCTTGGGGACACGGGCCGGGTCGGGCTTGATCACGTCCACCGTCTTGGCCGCCCCGGGCTCGGTGGCCGTGGCCGACGGTGTCCCCTGCTTCCCCGCCTGCTCCGACTTCCTTGCCGCGGCACCGTCCGAGGCACCCGAGCAGCCCGCGAGCAGCACGGGCGCCAGCACCCAGGGCAGCGTCAACTGCACTCTCCGTGACATCACTTGACCGCGCATCGCGCCCCCGTACCTCTTCCCGTACCTCTACGAAGCACCCTTCGACGCCCCGTCGGCAGTCGAGTCGATCGATCATAGGTTCGCCCTACAGCCCGTGGCCTGCCCGTACGCGGAACGTTGCCGCTTTGGGACACTCCGTGCCCGGCTTGGCCTTACCCGCGCAAGTAGGCCTGGAAAGCGGCGAGTTCCCGGTCACCGTGCCCTTTGTCGGCATACGGGACCACCACGGGCCTCGGCGCAAGGGCATCTGAGGACTCCTATCAACTCCCGTTGGACAGACGGCAGTTGACATCCCCAGCCGGAGGCGGCGGCCCGTGCCGGGGTATCGGCCGAACAACCGATGCAGCCGGGCCGCTTGTTGTCTACGGTTCCGGCGTCATCTGCCGGTGTGCCAGAGGAGCGAACGATGCCCAGCAGCAAGTCCCGGACAAGACGGACGGGCCTGCGTCGCGGTGGCGCGACAGTCCTGGTCACGGCGGCTCTTCTCGCCGTGTCGTCGACCGCGGTGGCGGCCCCCCAGTCGCCGTCGCCGACCCCCGTTCTGCCCAGTTACGTCATCGTCCCCATGGACTGCGGCTCGATCCCCGCGAACCCCGACCTGGAGGTCGCCAAGATCGTGTACCGGGTCGGCCGTCAGTTGGGCGCCGACGCCCGGGTCATGCTCGCCGGGTTCGAAACCGGCCTGGTCGAGTCCAACATGAACAACCTGAACTGCGGTGACCGCGATTCGCTCGGCGTCTTCCAGCAGCGCCCCTCGCAGGGCTGGGGCACACCCGAGCAGATCATGAACGCGGCGTACGCCTCGCAGTCCTTCTTCAGCCGCGCCATCCGCGTCGCCGCGGCCAACCCCTCTTGGTCGGCGGGCCAGGTGGCGCAGGCCGTGCAGGTCTCGGCCTTCCCCGACCGCTACGACCAGGCGGAACGGGACGCCCGCGCACTGATCGAACGCGCCCGGGTGCGGCCCGACACGGTCTCCGACTTCAGCGGTGACGGCCACGCGGACGTCCTCGGCGTCACCGCAGACGGCAAGCTGCTCTACTACCCCAACAACGGCAACGCGTTGAACGGGAACGTGGAGATCGGCCACGGCTGGGGCACCTTCAAGCAGGTGACGGCCGCCGACTGGAGCGGCGACGGCGCCGCCGACGTACTCGGCGTCGACGCAAACGGCGACCTCTGGTACTACCCCAACAACGGGATGCGCCTGTCGGCCCGCTCCCAACTCGGCCACGGCTGGGGCACGTTCAAGCATGTGATGGCCGCCGACTGGAGCGGCGACGGCCAGGCCGACGTACTCGGCGTCGACGCCAAGGGCGACCTCTGGTACTACCCCCACAACGGCAACGGCCTGAGCACACCGGCGAAGATCGGCAACGGCTGGGGCACCTTCAAGCACGTCATGGCCGCCGACTGGAGCGGCGACGGCCAGGCCGACGTACTCGGTGTCGATGCCAACGGCGACCTCTGGTACTACGCCCACAACGGCAACGGCCTCAGCACACCCGTGAAGCTCGGCAACGGCTGGGGCAGCTTCAAGCACGTCATGGCCGCCGACTTCAGCGGTGACGGCCACGCTGACGTACTGGGCGTCGATGCCAACGGCGACCTCTGGTACTACCCGCACAACGGCAACGGCCTCAGCACACCCGTGAAGCTCGGCCACGGCTTCGGCACCTTCAAGCACGTCCTCTGACGCGGCGCTCCACGGCCCTCCCCGCCCCCATCAGCCTACGGCGGCGGGGAGTTCGGCCCAGACCGTCTTGCCGGGACCGTTCCGCGACCCGGTGCCCCAGGCCGTACTGAGGGCTTCGACCAGGAGCAGCCCGCGTCCCGTCTCCGAGTCGGCCGCCGGATCGGTACGGGGCACGGGCACACACTCACCGCGCGCGTCCTCGACCTCGATCCGCAGAGTGCCCTCACCGAGCGTGAGACAGAGCGCGAAGTCCCGTCCCGCCACGCGCCCGTGGCACACCGCGTTGGCCGCGAGTTCGGCGACCACCAGGGCCGCGGCTTCGGAGGTCTCACCGTCGTAGGGCAGACCCCAGAGTTCGAGCTGCCGCACGGTCAGCAACCGGGCCAATCGGGCACCGCGCGAGGTCGCGGACAGTTGCTGCCTGAACGTGCCTAGGGGGGCGGCGAGTTGGGGCGCCGCAGGGGGAGTGGTCATGTCTTTGAGCTTCGGTGAGCGGCGGCGGGGGCAGCAGGGGCGCCACTGGTACAGATCCGCCTGTGCGGGTGGAATCGCTGGACAGGGCGGGTCAAGGCCGGTGACCCTGGAAGCGGTTGCGGCGTTCTGTGACGCCGGTGCACAAACGGAAGGTTACGGGCGTGGCGGACGACGGTGGCGAGCCCGGAGAGTCGGAGAGCCTGAAGTGCTTCGGCGCGGTACTCAAGGCGTTAAGAGAACAAGCGGGCTTGACCCAGGAGGAGTTGGCCACCCAGACCGGCTACTCCACGCACTACGTCGCCAAGTTCGAACAGGGCAAGCGGTATCCGCCCCAACGGTTCATCGACCAGGCGGGCGTGATTTTGGACGCGCCACACGTACTGCGGGCGGCGGCACGGCACTTGACGCGGCGGCGGGGGCTGGCGTCCTGGTTCCAGCAGTGGGCGGGGGTGGAGGAGGACGCGGTATCGCTGTACGCCTACGAATGCCGGGTGATTCCAGGGCTGTTGCAGCCGGAGCCGTATATCCGGGCCGCGTTCGCAAGTAGCCTGCCACCATTGCCAGATGAGCAACTGGAGGGGCTGGTTGAGGCACGTCTCGACCGGCAGCGAATCTTGGTGGAACAGCAAGGAGTCGACTTCGGTTTCATCATCGAGCAGGCAGTGATCGAGAGGCGGACCGGTGGCGACGAAGTGACGCGGGACTTGATCGACCATCTGCTTGACCGGGCGCACTTGCGCCATGTGCACCTTCAGATCATGCCGCTGCGTCAGCCCAACCATGCCGGTCTCGACGGCCCGTTGTACCTGGCGGAGACGTCTGACAACGAGTGGTTCGGTTACTTCGAAGGCCAGCAGAGTAGTGCCCTGATCCGTAGCTCGAAGGACATCAGCGCTCTTCAACAACGCTATGGAATGATGCGTTCGCAGGCTCTCGCAGAGGATGCGACGGTGAGCCTGCTGAGGGAGATGCGAGGAGCGCTATGACCGGCACCAGGCTGGCCTGGTTCACCAGCACGTACAGCGGCACGCAGGGCGACAACTGCGTCCAGGTCGCCTTGGAATGGTTCAAGAGCAGCTACAGCGGGACTGAGGGCGACAACTGCATTGAGGTGGCAACGAATTCACCCACTTCCGTCCACCTCCGCGACTCGAAGGATCCCGCCAAGGGCGAGCTGGCCCTCGGCCCAACCACCTGGTCCGCCTTCATAGGGTTCGCCGCCGACCAGGCGTAAGTCGTAGGTCGAATCACCCCCTTGACCACTCCGCCTGAACGGAGGCGCCATGGCCGAGGGGGTTTTCTGATGGGACGCTGGAAGCCCGAGGCATACGGCCACCGATGCGAGGAGCCCTATGAGCACCGGCCAACTGGCATGGTTCAAGAGCAGCTACAGCGGCGGTGGCGGCGGCGAATGCCTCGAAGTGGGTGTCGGTTGGCAGAAGAGCAGCTACAGCGGCAGTGGCGGCGACAACTGCGTTGAGGTGGCCGCCAGTTCCCCCGCCTCCGTCCACCTCCGCGACTCCAAGGACCCCGCCAAGGGCGAGCTGACCCTCGACTCAGCCACCTGGTCCGCCTTCGTAGGCTTCGCCACCGACCACGTGTAAGCCAGCCCCTACGGCAGTGGGCGGCGCGGCACCGAGTGTCCGGCGCACGCCGCCCAACTGCCGTGTCAGGAACCAGGCTTGTCGGTGGAGGCCGGTTCCTTGCCCGGCTCTGTCGGCTGGTGGGTGAAGACCACGATGTGCCACGTGCCCTTCTGCCGCGTCACGGTGAAGGTGTCCCGCATCGGCTTGCCCGTCTTGTCCTCGGCGACGAGGCGGGCCGAGCCGGTGTCGGGGCCCATGTCGTGCTCGATCTGCACGTCCTTGATCTTCCATCCGCGCCCGCCCCGGTCCGTGAGGATCCGCGCGGCTTCCCGCCGGGACCACTCCGCGTCCTTCACACCACCCACGTTGATCAGGTCGGTGGCACTGCGGGAGTTCAGTGCGTCCACGTAGGCCCGGACGGCGTCGCGGGCCCCGTCGGGGGACGCCGAACGTGAGGGCGCGGCCTTGTCGTCCTTGTCGTCAGGGGACGAGCAGCCGGATGCGACAACCAGGGCGGCGAGCACGGCCGGCACGGCCAAGAGGCGTCGACGTTTCACAGCGCACTCCTGGTTCTGCCGGTGGGGGCCTCGAACGTCGTGACTGTCATCCTGCGTCACCTCCGGGCGCGATTCGCGAGAATCATCCCCCAACTTACCGGCGGACGAGGCGAGTTGACCGCAGCCCGAAGCACCCCCCGGCCCACCCCGTCAGCCACCCCCCACCCCTGTCGGTCCCCGGCGGTACCGTCGGCGTATGTCCCCGTCCCAGCACCAGCACCAGCACCAGCACCGGCATCAGCAAGCGCAAGCGGAAGCGCAGGCGCCCCGGCTTGCCGTGGTGGAGGGTGTGCTCGAACGGATCACGTATGCCAATGAGGAGAACGGCTGGACGGTGGCGCGGGTGGACACCGGCCGTGGTGCGGGTGATCTGCTGACGGTCGTGGGGGCGCTGCTGGGGGCGCAGGTCGGGGAGTCGCTGCGGATGGAGGGGCGTTGGGGCTCGCACCCGCAGTACGGCAAGCAGTTCACGGTGGAGAACTACACGACGGTGCTGCCGGCGACCGTGCAGGGCATCCGCCGCTATCTCGGTTCGGGGCTGGTGAAGGGCATCGGGCCGGTGTTCGCGGACCGGATCACCCGGCACTTCGGTCTGGACACCCTGCGGATCATCGAGGAGGAGCCGAAGCGCCTGATCGAGGTGCCGGGGCTGGGGCCGAAGCGGACGGGGAAGATCGCCGAGGCCTGGGAGGAGCAGAAGGCGATCAAGGAGGTCATGCTCTTCCTCCAGACCGTGGAGGTGTCCACCTCCATCGCCGTCCGCATCTACAAGAAGTACGGCGACGCCTCCATCTCCGTGGTGCGGAACCAGCCGTACCGTCTCGCCGCCGACGTCTGGGGCATCGGCTTCCTCACCGCCGACAAGATCGCCCAGTCCGTCGGCATCCCGCACGACAGCCCGGAGCGCGTCAAGGCCGGTCTCCAGTACGCCCTTTCGCAGTCCACCGACCAGGGCCACTGCTTTCTGCCGGAGGAGCGTCTGATCTCGGACGCGGTGAAGCTGCTGGCAGTGGACACGGGGCTGGTCATCGAGTGCCTCGGCGAACTGGCCGCGCCCGGCGTCGACGGCGACGGCGGTGAGACGGAGCCGGGTGTGGTGCGGGAGACGGTGCCGGGGCCGGACGGCGGGGAGCCGGTGACGGCGGTGTATCTGGTGCCGTTCCACCGGGCCGAGTTGTCGCTGTCGGGGCGGGTGCGGGCGCTGCTGCGGACCGGGGAGGACCGGATGCCCGCCTTCCGGGAGGTGGACTGGGGGCGGGCGCTGGGCTGGCTGTCGCGGCGTACCGGGGCCGAGTTGGCGCCGGAGCAGGAGGCGGCGGTACGGCTGGCGCTGACCGAGAAGGTGGCGGTGCTGACGGGCGGGCCGGGCTGCGGCAAGTCGTTCACGGTGCGCTCGGTGGTGGAGCTGGCGCGGGCCCGGCAGGCGAAGGTGCTGCTGGCGGCGCCGACCGGCCGGGCCGCGAAACGTCTCGCGGAGCTGACCGGCGCCGAGGCGTCCACGGTGCACCGGCTGCTGGAGCTGAAGCCGGGCGGCGACGCCTCGTACGACCGTGAACGGCCCCTGGACGCCGACCTGGTGGTGGTGGACGAGGCGTCCATGCTGGATCTGCTGCTGGCCAACAAGCTGGTGAAGGCGGTCCCGGAGGGCGCGCATCTGCTTTTCGTAGGCGATGTGGACCAACTGCCCAGTGTGGGCGCGGGGGAGGTGCTGCGCGATCTGCTGGCGGAGGACAGTCCGGTGCCCGCGGTGCGGCTGACGCGGATCTTCCGGCAGGCCCAGCAGTCCGGCGTGGTCACCAACGCCCACCGCATCAACTCCGGTACGCCGCCGCTCACTCGGGGCCTGGACGACTTCTTCCTCTTCGTGGAGGAGGACACCGAGGAGGCGGGCCGGCTCACCGTCGATGTGGCGACGCGGCGCATCCCGGCGAAGTTCGGTCTGGACGCCCGGCGGGATGTGCAGGTGCTGGCGCCGATGCACCGCGGCCCGGCGGGTGCCGGCACCCTCAACGGCCTGCTCCAGCAGGCGATCACGCCGGGCCGCCCCGAGCTGCCGGAGAAGCGCTTCGGCGGCCGCGTCTTCCGCGTCGGCGACAAGGTCACCCAGATCCGCAACAACTACGAGAAGGGCGCGGGCGGCGTCTTCAACGGCACTGTCGGCGTCGTCACCGCCCTCGACCCGGAGGAGCAGACCCTCACCGTCCGCACCGACGAGGACGAGGAAGTGCCGTACGACTTCGATGAGTTGGACGAGCTGGCCCACGCGTACGCGATGACGATCCACCGCTCCCAGGGCAGCGAGTACCCGGCGGTGGTGATCCCGGTCACCATGGGTGCCTGGATGATGCTCCAGCGCAATCTGCTGTACACGGCGGTGACCCGGGCCAGAAAACTGGTGGTGCTGGTCGGCTCCCGCAGGGCACTCGGACAAGCGGTACGCACGGTATCGGCCGGAAGGCGATGTACTGGGCTGGATTTCCGTCTTGCCCGGTCTTCAGTGGCCATGCCGGATTTTTGATCGATCAAATGAGTCGGAAACCTCACACGGGCTGTTCGGAACCGGGGTAACGGGGGCAGGATGAGCAGACTGGCGGCACTGAGTGCCGCCGATAGGCCCAATGGTCGACCCCGAGTGCACTCTCCTCAGCCAAATGGGGGATGGTAGAGACAGTCAGGGCACCTCGAAGATGAGGCACTACGTCGGTGAGGGAAGACGTGAGCGAAGAACGCGACAACGCGGTAGTTCTGCGGTACGGCGACGGCGAGTTCACCTACCCGGTGATCGACAGCACCGTCGGTGACAAGGGCTTCGACATCGGGAAGCTCCGCGCTCAGACCGGTCTGGTGACACTGGACAGCGGCTACGGCAACACCGCCGCCTATAAATCCGCCATCACCTACCTCGACGGTGAGCAGGGCATCCTGCGCTACCGCGGTTACCCGATCGAGCAGTTGGCCGAGCGCTCCACCTTCCTGGAGGTCGCGTACCTGCTGATCAACGGGGAGCTGCCGACCGTCGACGAGCTCGCCGCGTTCAAGAACGAGATCACCCAGCACACGCTGCTGCACGAGGACGTCAAGCGCTTCTACGACGGCTTCCCGCGCGACGCCCACCCGATGGCGATGCTGTCCTCCGTGGTCAGCGCGCTGTCCACGTTCTACCAGGACAGCCACAACCCGTTCGACGAGAAGCAGCGCAACCTCTCGACGATCCGGCTCCTCGCCAAGCTCCCCACCATCGCCGCCTACGCCTACAAGAAGTCCGTGGGCCACCCGGTGGTCTACCCGCGCAACGACCTCGGCTACGTCGAGAACTTCCTGCGGATGACCTTCTCGGTGCCGGCCGCCGAGTACGACCTGGACCCGGTCGTGGTGTCCGCGCTGGACAAGCTGCTGATCCTGCACGCGGACCACGAGCAGAACTGCTCCACCTCCACGGTGCGCCTGGTCGGCTCCTCGCAGGCCAATATGTTCGCCTCGATCTCCGCCGGCATCTCGGCCCTCTGGGGTCCGCTGCACGGCGGCGCCAACCAGTCGGTGCTGGAGATGCTGGAGGGCATCCAGGCCTCCGGCGGCGATGTCGACACCTTCATCCGCAAGGTGAAGAACAAGGAAGACGGCGTGAAGCTCATGGGCTTCGGGCACCGCGTCTACAAGAACTTCGACCCCCGGGCGAAGATCATCAAGGCGGCGGCGCACGATGTCCTCTCGGCCCTCGGCAAGTCCGACGAGCTGCTGGACATCGCCCTGAAGCTGGAGGAGCACGCGCTCGCCGACGAGTACTTCGTGGAGCGGAAGCTCTACCCCAACGTCGACTTCTACACCGGCCTGATCTACCGGGCCATGGGCTTCCCGACCGAGATGTTCACGGTGCTCTTCGCGCTGGGCCGGCTCCCGGGCTGGATCGCCCAGTGGCACGAGATGATCAAGGAGCCGGGCTCCCGGATCGGCCGCCCGCGGCAGATCTACACCGGCGTGGTCGAGCGGGACTTCGTCCCGGTCGAGCAGCGCTAGGCCGGCACCCCGAGAAGTACCGCCGTCCCGGCCCGAGTTCCCCGCACCCCGCACCGGAGTGCGGGGAACTTCTGCTTGCGCGAGCGGCCACTGGAGAGCGGAAAGCGCCCCGTTGCCGGTCCCCCCACGGGCCGACAGTACGGGGCGCTTTCCTTTCCCGGTTCGGATTCCCCCCACGGGATCCGGCCGGGCGTCCATGGTGCAGCATCCGCTGCGTCCTGCGGTCGGCCGGGGCCCGTACCTGAGAGGGCCGCTCAAAGCTCCCCTGGTACGTGCCCCGGCTCTCACAACCGCGGAGAGGCCCCCCAAGACCTCTCCTTGGATCCAGAAACGCCCCCCAAGACGCTCCTGGCACCGCCTATTAGACTCACGACCCCCTTGGATGGTTACCCACCCTCTCGTGTGATCTACGTCTCCTGCGAGGGTGCTTCCCAGGGGTGCGAGAGCTGCTATGCGATCGCGGACCCAGAGTAAGGAGATTGTGCCCTTCTTGTGAAGGGGTGGACGATATCCATCCGAAGGTTCTTTCTGCGGTCGGGCCCGGCGGAGCCGCAGGTCGGGGGAGTAATCGGGCAACTCACTCGAAGCGCCGCAACCGCAGGCTGTTGGTGACCACGAAGACCGAGGAGAACGCCATCGCGGCGCCCGCGATCATCGGATTCAGCAGCCCCAGCGCGGCCAGCGGCAGCGCCGCCACGTTGTAGCCGAAGGCCCAGAAGAGATTGCCCCTGATCGTGGCGAGGGTGCGCCGGGACAGCCGGATCGCGTCCGCCGCGACCCGCAGATCCCCGTGTACCAGGGTCAGATCCCCGGCCTCGATGGCGGCGTCGGTGCCGGTGCCCAGCGCCAGGCCCAGATCGGCGGTGGCCAGCGCCGCCGCGTCGTTGACCCCGTCGCCGACCATCGCCACCGTGCGGCCCTCGGACCGGAGCCGCCGCACCTGCGCCACCTTCTCCTCGGGCAGCACCTCCGCGATCACCTCGCCGATGCCCACGGCCCGCGCCACCGACTCGGCGGCCGCGCGGTTGTCCCCGGTGAGCAGGACCGGCGTCAGACCCAGGGCGCGCAACTCGCGCACCGCCTCCGCGCTGGACTCCTTGACCGCGTCGGCCACCGTCAGCACCCCGCGCGCCACCCCGTCCCAGGCCACCGCCACCGCGGTACGCCCCTCGCCCTCCGCGGCCCGCTTCGCCTCCGCCAGCGTCTCCGGTACGGCGACCCCGGCCTCGGTCAGCAGCCGCTCGCGGCCCACCAGTACGGCATGGCCCTCGACGGTGCCGCGGACGCCGAGGCCCGGCACGTTCTCGAAGTGCTCCGGCTGCGGCAGTTCCCCCGCCCGCTCGGCGGCACCGGCCGCGATCGCCTGCGCCACCGGGTGCTCCGAGGCGTGCTCCAGCGCACCGGCCAGCCGCAGCAACTCCCGTTCCGCGCCAGGGTTTTCGGCCTCCACCGGCAGCACGTCGTGGAGGGACATCCGGCCGGTGGTCACGGTGCCGGTCTTGTCGAGGACGACGGTGTCCACCCGGCGGGTCGACTCCAGCACCTCGGGGCCCTTGATCAGGATGCCGAGCTGGGCGCCGCGGCCGGTGCCCACCATCAGCGCGGTCGGGGTGGCCAGCCCCAGCGCGCACGGGCAGGCGATGATCAGTACCGCGACGGCCGCGGTGAAGGCGGCCGCGGTCGCCCCGGTGACCGCCAGCCACGTCACCAGGGTGGCGGCGGCGAGCAGCAGCACCACCGGTACGAAGACCCCCGAGACGCGGTCGGCCAGCCGCTGCACCTCGGCCTTGCCGCTCTGCGCGTCCTCCACCAGCCGTGCCATCCGCGCCAGTTGCGTGTCCGCGCCGACCCGGGTGGCCGCCACCACCAGCCGCCCGCCCGCGTTCACGGTGGCCCCGGTGACCGCGTCGCCCACCGCCACATCCACCGGCACCGACTCACCGGTCAGCATCGAGGCGTCCACCGCGGACGTACCGGACACCACGGTGCCGTCGGTGGCGATCTTCTCCCCGGGCCGCACCACGAAGTGGTCGCCGACGGCGAGCCGGTCCACCGGGATCCGCACCTCGTGCCCGTCCCGCAGTACCGCCACGTCCTTGGCGCCCAGCTCCAGCAGCGCGTGCAGGGCGGCGCCCGCGCGGCGCTTGGCGCGGGCCTCCAGATAGCGGCCGAGCAGGATGAACGCGACGACGCCCGCGGCCACTTCGAGGTAGATGGTGGAGGAGGCGTCCCCGCGGGAGGCGACCAGATCGAAGCCGTGCCGCATCCCCGGCATCCCGGCGTCGCCGAGGAAGAGCGCCCACAGCGACCAGCCGAAGGCGGCCAGGGTGCCGATCGAGACCAGGGTGTCCATGGTGGCCGTACCGTGCCGGGCGCTGGCGGCGGCGGCCCGGTGGAAGGGGTAGCCGCCCCAGACGACGACGGGCGCGGCCAGCGTCAGCGAGAGCCACTGCCAGTTGTCGAATTGCAGCGCCGGGACCATGGCGAGCAGCACCACGGGCACGGCCAGCACCACCGAGACCAGCAGCCGCTGCCGCAGCGAGGCCGACTCGGCGTCCGGCTCCGCGCTCGCCGCCCGTTCGTCGGTGGCCGGTTCCCCGGTGACCGGTTCCTCGGCGGTGTAGCCGGTCTTGACCACGGTGGCGATCAGATCCCCGACCGCTACCCCTGCGGGGTAGCTGATGCGGGCCTTCTCGGTGGCGTAGTTGACCGTGGCGCTCACCCCGTCCATGCGGTTGAGCTTCTTCTCCACCCGGGCGGCACAGGAGGCGCAGGTCATCCCGCCGATGGTCAGCTCCACCCGGGAGGCGGCCGGGTCGGCACCGTCCGGAGTGGGCGGCCCGGTCCGGGTGTGCTGTGTGGCGCTGCTCGTCATGTCCGGCTCCAGGTGCTCCGGGAGAACGGGTCCGGGCCGTACGGCCGGCGGTCGCGCGGCGGTACGGCCCGGTCGGGAAGTGCGGGGGAGGGTGTCAGGCGCGGCCGGTGAGCTCGTAGCCCGCCTCGTCCACCGCGGCGCGTACCGCCTCCTCGTCGAGGGGGGCCTTGGAGACCACGGTGACCTCGCCGGTGGCGGCGGTGGCCTCGACGGACTGGACGCCCGGCAGATCGGACAGCTCGCTGCGGACCGCGCCTTCGCAGTGCCCGCAGGTCATGCCCGACACCCGGTACACCGTGGTGACCGCGTCCCCGGCCGGCGTGGCCGCGGCATCCTCGGAGTGGCAGGAGCCACCGCAGCAGGAGCCGGTGGTGGACTGGGCCTGGGGGAGTTCGCTCTCGGCGGCGCGCTGTGCGGTCATGGCTGCTCCGTAAGTTGTAGGCGGCTCGGGATGGCGGAGTCGGGGCCTCCGACAGAATCGAGCCTATACCCCTAGGGGGTATAAATCAAAGGATGGCCGGGTGGCACCCGGAACGAGAGAGGCGGGACAGATGCGCGCAGTGGTCTTCGAGCGGTACGGGGAGCCGGCCGAGGTACGGGAGGTGCCCGACCCGGCGCCCGCACCGCACGGCGTGGTGGTCCGCGTGGAGGCCACCGGTCTCTGCCGCAGCGACTGGCACGCCTGGATGGGCCACGATCCCGACGTGACCCTCCCGCACGTCCCCGGGCATGAACTGGCCGGAGTGGTCGAGGCGGTGGGCGAGCGGGTCACCCGCTGGCGGCCCGGCGCCCGGGTCACCGTGCCGTTCGTCTGCGCCTGCGGCACCTGCCCGGCCTGCGCCGCCGGACAGCAGCAGGTCTGCGAGCGCCAGACCCAGCCCGGCTTCACCCACTGGGGCTCCTACGCCCAGTACGTGGCGCTGGACCACGCCGACACCAACTTGGTAGCCGTACCAGAGGAGTTGGCGTACACCACGGCCGCCGGTCTCGGCTGCCGCTTCGCCACCGCGTTCCGTGCCGTCGTCGCGCAGGGCAGGCCGGAGCCGGGGCAGTGGGTGGCGGTGCACGGGTGCGGCGGGGTCGGCCTCTCCGCGGTGATGATCGCGGCGGCGGCCGGGGCCCGGGTGGTCGCGGTCGACATCGCACCGGGGGCGCTCGCCCTGGCCCGCGAGTTCGGCGCCGCGGTCTGCGTCGACGCCTCCGCCGTGCACGACACCGCGGCGGCGGTGACCGAGGCGACCGGGGGCGGCGCCCATGTGTCACTAGACGCCCTCGGCTCGGCGGCCACCTGCGCCGCCTCGGTCCGCTCCCTGCGCCGTCGCGGCCGGCACATCCAGGTCGGCCTGCTGCCCGAGGACCCGGCGGTCCCGCTCGGCCGCGCCGTCGCCTACGAGCTGGAACTCCTCGGCAGCCACGGAATGCCCGCCCACGCCTACCCGGAACTGCTGGAACTGGTGGCCTCCGGAGTGCTCAGGCCCGACCGGCTGGTCACCGCCACGGTGGCACTGGATGCCGCCCCGGCCGCGCTCGCCGGCATGGGCACCGGGACGACCGCAGCCGGGGCCACCGTCATCGAGCCCTGGCGCTGAACCCGGCGGGGTAGCCCTGGTGCCCGGCCCAGTCCCGGGCCAGCACGGCCATGGTCACCTCGTCGTGGGGGGTGCCGTCGCGCAGGGTGGCCTCGCGGTGGACGCGCTCGGTGACGAAACCGGCTGTGCGGTAGACGTGCAGTGCGCGCTCGTTGAAGGCGAAGGCGCCCAGCCGGACGCGGTGGAGCCGGAGGTGGCCGAAGGCGTGGGCGAGGGTGAGGCGGACGGTTTCGGTGCCCACGCCCCGGCCGCGTCCGGCCGGGCCGAGGAGGATGCGGAAGGTGCAGGAGCGGTTGGGCTCGTCCCAGTCGAACAGGACGCTCTCGCCGAGGAGTTGGCCGGTGGTGCGGTCCGTCACCGCCAGGTCGAGCCGGTCGGTCTGCTCGCTGCGGGAGGCGTACCAGGAGTGCAGGACCTCGGTGGTGAGGGGGCGAGTGGGGGCGCCGGTGAAGTGGGTGACCTCCGGGTAGGCGAGGATGCGCGCCATGGTGGGGGCGTCCTCGGCGGTGAACGGCCGCAGTACCGCGCGCTCGCCGGTCAAGGTGGGCTTCAGGGCGAAGTCGGCGCGGCCCGGGGCGGGTTGGGGCTCGGCGGTCATCCCCGCATCCTGCCGGGGCACCACAGGCCGGGCAACGCGATTTCCGCCGCCCGGCCTGTGGTGCTCCCTCGGTGTCGGGTAACTGCCTTATCTGCCGCGGCGGTTGCCGGGACGGGACGCCACCCAGGCCCGTACCGTGTCCGCGTACCAGTACGGCTTGCCGCTCTCCACATGGTCGGGCGGTGGCAGCAGACCGTGTTTGCGGTACGAACGCACCGTGTCCGGGCGGACCTTGATGTGCGCGGCGATGTCCTGGTACGACCAGAGGCTGCGGTCGCTCATACGTGGCACCTCTCCGTGACGTGCCGCGGCGCCGGCCGGCAGGAGCCGTCGGGGGCCGGGGCACGGCGCTGACGATCATGTGGCCTGTGCCCGGGAAACGAGGCCGGACGATCTCCGTTGCCTCCTGTCGACGCCATGTGACACGGAACCCGCGGAGCCCGGACAAGTGTGACGAGAAGGTGGCGTTTGTGACAGAAGCGGCACACGGGGTAGGAGTACCGGTATGAGCGCACCCAGGCTTCACCTTCCGCGGGGCAGCGCCTCCGACGGCCCCTACGCGGTGGACACCCGGCAGTCCGCCGTGCGCCACCCCCGGCTCCGCGTGCTGGAGCTGGCGCCGGGCGGCCTGCACTCCTTCGGCACCGGCCACGAGGAGTGGATCGTGCTCCCGCTCGACGGCGGTTGTACGGTGCACGCCGAAGGCCGCATCATCGAACTGCAGGGCAGGGACGGGGTGTTCGGCGGAGTCACCGACTTCGCCTATCTGCCGCGCGACGCCCACGCACAGATCGCCTCCGGTGCGGGAGGCCGCTTCGCCCTGGCAGGAGCGAAGTGCGAGCGTCGACTCCCCGCCCGCTACGGCCCCGCGCCGGAGGTACCGGTGGAGGAGCGCGGCAGCGGCCAATGCGCCCGCCGGGTACGCAACTTCGCCGCCGCCGGCGCCTTCGAGTGCGACTCCCTGATCGCCGTCGAGGTGGTCACCCCCGGCGGGCACTGGTCCTCGTATCCGCCGCACAAGCACGACACCCAACGGCCGGGCGAGGAGAGCGAGTTGGAGGAGATCTACTACTACGAGACGGACGGGCCGCGGGGCTTCGGCTACCAGCGGGTCTTCCCGTCCCGGCCGGGCGGCGCGGATCTGCTGGCCGAAGTCCGGGACGGGGACGTGGTGTTGGTGCCGGACGGCTGGCACGGCCCGTCGATCGCGGCGCCCGGCCACGACCTGTACTACCTGAATGTGATGGCCGGGCCGGGCCCCGAGCGCGAGTGGCGGATCACCTTCCACCCCGACCACACCGCGGACGGCTACCGATGACCCCCGGGAGGGCGCCCATGACCAGCCGCAGGCTCACCACCGCCCAGGCCCTGATCGCCTTCCTGGCCCGGCAGTTCACCGAACGCGACGGCGAGCGGCACCGCCTGGTCGCCGCCACCTGGGGCATCTTCGGCCACGGCAATGTCGCCGGGATCGGGCAGGCCCTGGTCGAGTACGCGGACCAGATGCCGTTCCGGCAGGGCCGCAACGAGCAGGCCATGGTGCACGCCGCGGTGGGCTACGCCCGGCAGTGCGGCCGGCTCTCGGCGCAGGCCGTCACCACCTCCATCGGACCCGGCGCCACCAACCTCGTCACCGGCGCCGCCCTCGCCACCGTCAACCGGCTGCCGGTCCTGCTGCTGCCCGGTGACACCTTCGCCACCCGCCCCGCCGAACCGGTGCTCCAGCAACTGGACTTGGAGGCCGCGGGCGACCTCTCCGTCAACGACTGCCTGCGCCCCGTCTCCCGCTACTTCGACCGCGTCACCCGGCCCGAGGCGCTGATCCCCGCCGCACTGGCCGCGATGCGGGTCCTGGCCGACCCGGCGGCGACCGGCGCCGTCACCCTCGCCCTGCCGCAGGATGTGCAGGCCGAGGCGTACGACTGGCCGGCGGAGTTCTTCGCGGAGCGGGTGTGGACGGTGCGCCGGCCGGGACCGGACCCGCTCGAACTGGACGCCGCCGTAAGGGCGGTGAGGGAATCGCGCCGCCCGCTGATCGTGGCCGGCGGCGGGGTGCGGCACAGCGCAGCC
This sequence comes from Streptomyces sp. NPDC058045, assembly GCF_042885635.1. Lineage (NCBI taxonomy): Bacteria > Bacillati > Actinomycetota > Actinomycetes > Kitasatosporales > Streptomycetaceae > Streptomyces > Streptomyces sp. NPDC058045. The sequence goes on from NZ_JBHVRR010000008.1 coordinate 100,100, forward strand.
GAGGACGCGCTGGAGCGGTTCGCCGACGCCACCGGCATCCCGGTCGCCGCCACCCAGGCCGGCAAGGGCACCCTGCGCCACGACCACCCGTCCCAGGTGGGCGCCGTCGGCCACACCGGCACCGCCGCCGCCGCGCAACTCGCCCGCACCGCCGACCTGGTGATCGGCGCCGGCACCCGCTGGACCGACTTCACCACCGCCTCCGGCACCCTCTTCCAGGAGCCCTCGGTCCGCTTCGTCAATCTGAATCTGGCGCCCGCCGAGAGCCACCGGATGGGCGGGCTGCCCCTGGTCGCCGATGCCCGCGCCGGTCTCGAAGCGCTCACCGAGGGCCTGCGCGGCCACCGCGTCCCGGCCGCCTACACCGCCGAGTACCGCGGCGCCATGGCCGACTGGGAGCGCCGGGTGGACGCCGCGTTCACCGCCGCCGACGACTCGGCGCGCCCCACCCAGCCGCTGGTCCTGGGCGCGCTGGACTCCGTCGTCGACGGCACCGACATCGTGGTCAACGCGGCCGGCTCCCTCCCCGGCGACCTGCACCGCCTCTGGCGCCCCCGCTCCCGCGACCAGTACCACGTCGAGTACGGCTACTCCTGTATGGGCTACGAGATCCCGGCCGCGATCGGGGTGCTGCTGGCGGCGCCGGAGCGGCCGGTGTGGGCGCTGGTCGGCGACGGCACCTATCTGATGATGCCCACCGAGATCGTCACCGCCGTCCAACTCGGCCTGCCGCTCAAGGTGTTGATCGTGCAGAACCACGGCTACGCCTCCATCGGCGGCCTGTCCCGCACGGTGGGCGCCGAGGGCTTCGGCACCGGCTACCGCTTCCCGGCGGCCGACGGCACCTACACGGGGGCGCCGCTGCCGGTGGACCTGGCGGCCAACGCGGCCAGCCTCGGGATGCGGGTACTGCGCGCCCGTACCGTGCGTGACCTGCGGGAAGCACTGGCGGAGGCGAGAGCGGAGCGGCGTCCCACTTGTGTCTACACGGAGACCGAAACGGGTGACACAGTGTCGGGAGCGCCCACCGCGGGGGCGTGGTGGGATGTGCCGGTGGCCGCCGCGGCGACCCGTCCTGCCGCGGTCAGGGCACGCGAGGAGTACGACCGGCACGCTGCGAGGATCCGCCGCCATCTGTAGGGACCTGTCGAGATTCGGGAGTCGCTGTTATGACCAGGACCGTCAACCACTGGATCGGCGGGAAGCCCGCCGAGGGGGCCTCGGGCACGTTCGGCCCGGTCACCGATCCGGCGACCGGGGAGGTCACCACACAGGTCGCGTTCGCGGACCGGGACGAGGTGGACGCGGCGGTCGCCGCCGCCCGGGAGGCGTCCGCGACCTGGGGCACCACCTCCCTCGCGCAGCGCACCGCGGTCCTGTTCCGCTTCCGCACCCTGCTGGACGCGCACCGGGACGAGATCGCGGCGCTGATCACCGCCGAGCACGGCAAGGTCCACTCGGACGCGCTGGGCGAGGTGGCCCGCGGCCTTGAGGTGGTGGAGCTGGCGTGCTCGATCCCGGGCCAGTTGAAGGGCGAGCTGTCCACCGAGGTCTCCACCCGGGTGGACGTGGCCTCCATCCGGCAGCCGCTGGGCGTCGTCGCGGGCATCACCCCGTTCAACTTCCCGGCGATGGTGCCGATGTGGATGTTCCCCATCGCCATCGCCTGCGGCAACACCTTCGTGCTCAAGCCCAGCGAGAAGGACCCCTCGGCCGCGATGCGGGTCGCGGAGCTGCTCTCCGAAGCGGGCCTGCCGGACGGGGTGTTCAACGTCGTCAACGGTGACCGGACCGCGGTGGACCGGCTGCTGGAGCACCCGGATGTGGCCGCGGTGTCCTTCGTGGGCTCCACCCCCATCGCCCGCCATATCCACACCACGGCCTCCGCCCACGGCAAGCGGGTGCAGGCCCTCGGCGGCGCCAAGAACCACATGCTGGTGCTGCCGGACGCCGATCTGGACGCGGCCGCGGACGCCGCGGTGTCCGCGGCCTACGGTTCGGCGGGCGAGCGGTGCATGGCGATCTCCGCGGTGGTCGCGGTGGGGTCGGTCGGCGACGATCTGGTCGCCAGGATCAAGGAGCGGGCCGGGAAGGTCAGGATCGGCCCCGGCACCGACCCGGAGTCGGAGATGGGCCCGCTGATCACCGCCGCCCACCGGGACAAGGTGGCCTCGTATGTGCGGGGCGCGGCGGAGGACGGCTGCGAGGTCGTCCTGGACGGTACCGGGTACACCGTCGAGGGCCATGAGAACGGCCACTGGATCGGCCTGTCCCTGCTGGACCGGGTGCCGACCACGGCGAAGGCCTACCGGGACGAGATCTTCGGCCCGGTGCTGTGCGTGCTGCGGGTCGACACCTACGAGGAGGGCGTGGCGCTGATGAACGCCTCGCCGTTCGGCAACGGCACCGCGATCTTCACCCGGGACGGCGGCGCCGCCCGCCGCTTCCAACTGGAGGTGCAGGCCGGGATGGTGGGCGTGAACGTGCCGATCCCGGTGCCCGTGGGCTACCACTCCTTCGGCGGCTGGAAGGACTCCCTCTTCGGCGACCACCACATCTACGGCAACGACGGCACCCACTTCTACACCCGGGGCAAGGTCGTCACGACCCGCTGGCCCGACCCGGCGGACGCCCCCGCCGGAGTCGACCTGGGCTTCCCGCGCAACCACTGAGCGCCCACGCCGCCGGCCACCGCACTCTCCGGGGAGAGGCGGTGGCCGGCGGCGGGACGGGACGGGGGGCGGGCTCTAGTAGCCACCGCCGCCGGTCTTGCTCGGGCTGCCGCTGGGGCTGCCGCTCGCCGACTTGGTGACGGCGTTGCCCTTGGCGTCCAGCACGTACCACTTGGCGCCGAAGGCGGTCAGGCCCTGCCCGTTGACGTCGCCGGGCGCGGCGTCCTTGAAGAAGAAGTACAGCGGGTGCTTGTTGTACGTGACCTGCTTGGTCCCGTCGGGGCGGGTGGTGGTGCCCAGCTTGGACTGGTCGACCCCGGTGCCCGCGGACGGGGAGGCGCCCTTGGAGGGGGAGCCGGTCGGGGACGTCTTCGGCGAGGCGGACTTGGTCGCCGTGTCCGTCGGGGAGCCGGTGGGAGATCCCGTGGGGGAGCCGGTGGCGCCGCCCTTGCCGATGATGGCCGGCGGCCACTGCGCGGCACAGGTGCCCTCGCAGGTCGACTTGTCGCTGGTGTCCTTCTGGAACAGGTACAGCGTGCGGCCGTTGCCGTCGACCAGGATCTTGCCCAGGCCGTCCGCCTGGGCCGTCATGATCTTCTCCGGCATCATCATGCCGCCGGCGGTGGAGGTCGGGGATGCCCCGGTCGGGCTCGGGGAGCTCTTGACGGCCTCGTCCGCCGCGCGTGCGTGGGAGGTGGTCTTCTCCGTGTCGTTGCCCGCACATCCGCCCGCCGTGGCGGCGACCAGGGCGAGCAGCGCTGCCGCCGCGGCGGGCCGTGCGATTTTCTTGCTCATGCCAGGTTCCTCCGGTACGTACTGCGTCACCTCGTCGGTGCGGCCCCTCGGCGGGACCGTCAGCAGCCACTTGAACCCACGAACCGGACATCGACCAGCTCAGTGCGGCGTCTGGCGTACGGCCACCGGAGTGGGGCGCTGTCGGTGAGCCGACTTCGGAGTGCGCGTTCCGGCGACGAAAGCCGCCCACCGGTGCCCGGCACGGCGGTACGGATCGCGGACGGCGGCGAGGCCCTCGAAAGCGCGTCTCACCCGCCGTACTGGAGGACCGGCTGCGCGGCCGCCCGCCGGTCCGCGGTTGTCACCCGTCCTCGGCCAGGGTCCCGGCGACGAGGGCGGTGATCTCGGCCTGGTGCCGCTCCAGGAAGAAGTGCCCGCCGGGGAAGGTGTGCAGGGCGAAGGCGCCGGTGGTGTGCTCCCGCCAGGCCGCCGCCTCCTGCGCGGTGGTCCGCGGGTCGCTGTCGCCGGTGAGGACGGTGAGCGGGGCGCTCACGGTGGCACCGGCCTCGGCCCGGTACAGCTCAGCGGCCCGGTAGTCGTTGCGGATGACGGGCAGCACCATCGCCAGCAGGTCCTCGTCCTCCAGCCAGCCGCCCGCCGTGCCGCCGAGGAGGTGCAGCTCCTCCTTCAGCCCGGTGTCGCCGCGCAGGTGGACGTCGTCCGCGCGGATCCTGCTCGGTGCGCGGCGGCCGGAGGCGAAGAGGTGCACCGGCCCCGGGGTGCCGCGCTCCGCCATCCGCCGGGCCACCTCGAAGGCGACCGTCGCCCCCATGCTGTGCCCGAAGAAGGCGACCGGGCGGGAGTCGCCCGAGGCGCGCAGCTCGGCCTCGATCAGGTCGGCGAGCTGCCCGAGGTCGCCCACCAGCGGCTCGTTCCGCCGGTCCTGCCGGCCCGGGTACTGCACGGACACGGTGTCGACGCGGGGGGAGAGCGCCGCGGAGAAGGGGAAGTAGTAACTGGCCGAGCCTCCCGCGTGCGGGAAGCACACCAGGCGCACCGGTGCCTGCGGGGCGGGGTGGAAACTGCGCAGCCAGTTGCTTCGGCCTGTCGCCGGAGTCGTCATGCGGTGTTCCTGCCGTAGGTGGGGTCGGGGTGTGTGGGGTCGCCGGGCGGGGGTGCGGTCAGCCCGTGCAGCTCTTGCCCGCGGCCGGTACCAGTCGGGGCGGATAGCGGCCGCTGCCCGTGAGCCGCAGCGGGAGGTCGGCCCGCTGCTTCACGTTCAACTTCCGGTAGACCCGGGTCAGATGCTGCTCGACGGTGCTGATGGTGATGAACAGCTCGCGGGCGATCTCCCGGTTGGTGTGCCCGATCGCGGCGAGGGCGGTCACCCGGCGTTCCGCTTCGCTGAGCGAGGCGACCCCGTCCGCGGTGTCCTCCGTCAGCCCCTCGGCGGCGTCCCGCAGCGACAGGGACTGCCGGCAGAGGTCCTCGATGCCTGCCTCGGCGGCCGCCTGGAGGGCCTGGTGGGCCACCGCCCGGGCCCGGCTCAGCTCGCCCAGCTCGTGGTGGGCGCGGCTCAAGTCGGCGAGCACACCGGCGAGTTCGCACTGGTCCCCGGCGCCGAGCAGCAGGTCGGCCGCCTCCCGGAGCCGGGCGGTGCGCCGATTCCCCGCCTCGGTGGCGGCCAGTACGCGCAGGGAGAGGCCGCGGGTGCGGGGCGCGTGGGCGCCGGGCATGGCGAGCTGTGCGGTGACGAGGTCCCGGGCGGCTTCGGGCCGGCCGAGGCTGAGGTGGGCCTGCGCCAAGTCGCTGCGCCAGGGCACCAGTTCGGGCAGGTCGAGCGACCAGGACCGCATCAGTTCACCGCAGCGGTGGAAGTCGATGAAGGCGTCCCGGGGCCGCCCGGCGGCGAGGTGGTGGTGCCCGCGGGCGCGCAGATAGCACAGTCCGAAGGGGCTGTGGAACATCCCGTCGGGCACCGCCTGCCGCAGCAGTCCGGCCGCTTCCGCGGGGCGGCCGAGGGAGGTGAGGGCGAGGATCCGCACGGACAGCGGGTGGCCGACGACCACACCCCAGCCCCGGGCGGAGATCAGCCGCAGCGCGTCCTGCGCCAGTTCCGCGGCCCGCTCCAACGCGCCCTGGTGCAGGGCGACTTCGGCTTGGTAGGAGGTGAAGAGGGCTTCCCAGGTGGGGGCGCGGCGGGCACGGGCCTCGGCGAGGAGGGTGTCGCAGTGGGCGGCGGCCCGCTCGGTGCGGCCGGTGTGGATCAGCGCGGACAGGGCGAACTGCGCGTCCCCGATCCCGGCGCTGGACAGGCCGGTACTGGCGAGGGTCTGCTCGGCCCAGTCGGCGGCGCGGGCGTGCAGTCCCTCGGCGAGGGCGGAGCCGAGTGCGTCGGAGGCGGTCAGCAGGACGGGGCCGGCGGCTTCGGCCGGTCCTGCGGTGGTGGTGCCGTCGTGGAGTGCGGCGAGCCCGGTGGGGGCGGGGAGGTCGCCGGATATGCCGGTGGCGTACGGGAGTTGGGGGCTCAGGTGGAGCCATTTCCGGACGTTCCCCAGGCAGGACAGCCCGGACGCGGTCCGCGGGTCGCCGGTGTCCGCCGTGGCCGTGAACCAGTCGAGGAGTTCCTGCGCCTCCTGCCCGCGGCCGTGCCAGAAGAGGTGGAGGGCGATGGGGATCGCGTTCGGCGGCTCCAGCAGGCCCGCCGTCACCGCCTCCTTCAGAGGGGTGAGGTGGCGGAGGACGGCGGACGGGTCGCGGCGCCAGGAGATCCGGGCCAACTCCATGGTGAGGGCGGCGCGTTGGGCCGGGTCCTCGGTGCTGCGGCAGGCGAGCGAGAGGCAGTCCAGGGCGGCCTCCGCCCGGTCCTCGGCGAGCGCCCGGCTGGCGGCCTCGTGCAGCGTGGGTACCGCCCAGCCGCCGGGAGTGCTGTCCGCGGCGACCAGGTGCCGGGCGACCTCCAGGGCTTCGCGGCCCTGGTCGTAGAGGAGCCCGGCGGCCCGCAGATGCAGCCGGAGGCGGGCGTCCGGGGTGAGGGTGTCGAGGACGGCGGCGCGGATGGCGGGGTGGCGCAACCGGCCGTCGTGCACCAGCCGGGCCCCGGTCAGAGCCCTGACGTCCGCTTCGACCCGGGGGCCGTTGGTGCAGGTGAGAGCGCCGACGAGGGCCGGATCGCCGCGGCCTCCGCTCTCCTCAAGGACGGCGAGCCCACGGGCGACGTCCACGGTGGACTGGTCCCACCGGTAGAGGCAGTCCAGCACCGCCTGCCGGAACGACTCCTCGGTGGGTGGCACCGCGGGCGGTGCCCCGCCCCCGGTGGGCGGGGCGTCCTCCAGGAGGCCGCGCAGCAGCAGCGGGTTGCCGCCGGAGACCTGGTGGTAGCCCGGCGCGAGGCGGGCCGCGGTGGCCGGGTCGGTGTGCTCCGCGATGACCTCGCCCACCTGCTCCTCGGAGAGCGAAGTCAGGCTGATCCGGCGGCAGTCGGGGTGGCGCAGCAGTTCGGCGCGGAAGGCGGGGTGGGCGAGCGGGGACACCGTCCACTCGCTCAGTACGGTCAGCAGCCGCTCCGACTTCAGCCGCCGCAGCAGATAGAGCAGTATCTCCAGGGACGGCCGGTCGGCGTACTGCACATCGTCCACGCAGAGGACGACGGGCCGCCCCGCCGCGTACTCCAGGAGCGCGGTGCACAGTCCGCGGGCGATACGGGCGGTGGTCTCCGCCATGGCGGCCGGCTCCGCGTCCGGGGCCTCGGCGGGGGGCGGCTGAGGGCCGGGCTGCTGCTCGGTCCAGCTCTGGAGTTCGGCGGTGTGGAAGGGGTGGCACAACTGCCCCAGGATGCCCAGCGGATGGCCGCGTTCGGCCCGCGATCCGGTCGCGGTGAGGACCAGCGCGCCGTCGGCCGCCGCCTCCTCCCCGAAGGTGTGCAGCAGTGCGGTCTTCCCGGTGGCGACGGCACCCTCGACGAGCACGGTCTGCGCCTTGTGCTGTGCGGATCGCTCGAACAAGTCCCGTATCCACGCCAGTTCGGTCATACGGTCTGCAAGTGCCATATGTCGCCCCCTAGTTGAGGAGCGCTGCCGGGCAAGTACGTGAAGACCGGCGGTCGTTGGCTCGGTCCTCGACAGGTACCGCCTCGGAGGTGTGACGCTCCGCAAACACGTGGGCGCAATCTATCGCAGCTCCGGGCGCGTTCGCGGGGTGAAGGTGTCATGCGTATTTTGTCGCGGCTCCGGACGGGTGCGCTGGTTGGACCCGATGCCGCACCGGCGCCGCGGCCGCTTCCGCCCCGCCGCCGGGTCCGCCGCGCCGGGCGCCCAACTCACTCTGGGTGAACGGGTGTTGCCGTCCGGTGGCGGAACGGCACCAGCCGGGTACCGCGGACCTCGCCGGGCTCGTCCGATAGGTATCGTCCGACCGATGAGGACGTACAACGAGCACACCACCACCGCTCCCGGGCCTACCGACTCCGCCACCGGGCGGGGGTCGCTGCTCGCGGTGAGCGATCTGCACATAGCGATGTCCGACAACCGGCCGCTGCTGGAGTCCCTGCACCCCGGGCATCCCGACGACTGGCTGATCGTCGCCGGTGACGTCGCCGAGCGCAGCGAGGACATCGAGTCGGCGCTGCGCCTGCTCGCCGACCGCTTCGCCCGGGTGCTGTGGGCCCCCGGCAACCACGAGCTGTGGACCCCGCGCGCCGACTCCCTCACCCTCCGCGGCGAGGAACGCTATCTGCACCTGGTCGAACTCTGCCGCAGCCTCGGCATCGACACCCCTGAGGACCCCTACCCCCAGTGGCAGGGCCCCGAAGGCCCGGTCACCGTCGCCCCCCTCTTCCTGCTGTACGACTACACGTTCCGCGCCCCCGGCACCACCACCAAGGCCGAGTCCCTGGCCTACGCCCGCGGCACCGGTGTGGTCTGCACCGACGAGTTCCTGCTGCACACCGAGCCCTACGACGGGGCCGACGACTGGTGCCGGGCCCGGGTCGCCGCCACCGAGGAGCGGCTCGCCGCCGCCGACCCGGATGTGCCCCTGGTCCTCGTCAACCACTGGCCGCTGGTGCGCCGGCCCACCGAGATCCTGCACTACCCCGAGTTCGCCCAGTGGTGCGGCACCGAACTCACCGCCGACTGGCACACCCGCTTCAATGTGGCCGCCGTCGTCTACGGCCATCTGCACATCCCCCGCAGGACCTGGTACGACGGGGTCCGTTTCGAGGAGGTGTCGGTGGGCTACCCCCGCGAGTGGCGCCGCCACAAGCACCCGCACGGGCTGCTGCGCCGCATCCTGCCGTACGCCGAAGTACCCATGGCCACCGGCCGGTTGAACACCTTCTTCGGGCTGACCGAGGCGGAGGCCGCGGCCCGCGAGGAGGCCGCCGCCCGTACCGAACCCTCGGAGGCCACCACCTGACCGGGGCGCGGGCTCACCCCGACTGCGGTGTGGTCCAGGTCGACCCGTCCGCCGCCACCGCGAACGCGGCCAGCCCCCTGAGTCCGGCGTGCCCGGTGAGCCAGGGCCTGGCCCGCTCGCCCATGGCGTAGGCCGCGGTGGCCACCGTGTCGGCCTCGGTGAGGGAGGCGGCGGTCACGGTCAGCGAGGCCAGGGCGGGGGAGGGGGCGGCGCCGGTGTGCGGGTCGACGATATGGCAGCCGCGTTCGGCGGGGCCGGAGGTGGCGAGGGCGAGCGGTCCCTCGGTGTGGCTGACGAGGGCGGCGAGTTCACCCGGCCGCAGCGGGTGGCTGACGCCCACCTGCCAGGGGCCGCCGTGGAGTTGGATGTCGCCGCCGCCGTTCAGGCAGATGTGTTCCGCCCCGGCGTCGAGCAGCAGATCGGCGGCGCGTTCCACCGCCCAGCCCTTCACCAGGCCGCTGGGGTCGAAGCGGCCGCCGCGCCAGGCCGCGAACCAGCCACCGGTGCGCTGATGCGCCTCGGCACACAGATGGGTGACCTGGTACAGCTCCGACTGCCACCGCGCGGGCACCGGCTCACCCCGATTGACCAGGCTGACGGCGCTGTCCTCGCGGTAGGGGGAGAACACCCGGTCCAGGTGGTGCAGCAGGGCCTCCGCCTCGTCAAGTGCCTTGTGGAGCAGGGGAGTCGGGGCCGCCCGTACCGTGCAGGAGAAGACGGTGCCCATGGTGCGCACCACCCGGTGCAACTCCGGTCGCGCGTCCGGCTCGGAGATGGGCCGGTCGGAGATGGGCCTCTCAGACATGGGCCTGGTCCAGTGCGCTCTGCAGGGAGCTGAGATAGCCCTCGCTGGTGTACGTCGCACCGGAGACGGCGTCGACATGGGCGCTCTGCGTGTGCAGGGTCTCGCCCACCAGGGCGGGTATCGCGGTCCGGTTGATCTGCACACTGCGGGCGTCGCCGTTCGGTTGCCGCAGGGCCCGCGCCGCCGTGATCTCCGAGCCGTGGACGGTGAGTTGGACCTGCACCGGGCCGTAGCGGGTCTGGACGGTCGGCCCGGTGACCGTACGGGTCGTGGTGCTGCCGGTGCCCGTGCCGGGGCTCGCGCTGCCGGCCGCCGGGGGCGGGGTGGTGGGCGGGGCGGCGGCGACCGGGAGGTGGTGCGGCTTGAGGGACAGCGCCAGGACGGTCACGGTGGCGGTCGCCACACAGGTCAGTACGGTGCGTCGGACGGAGTGGGCGCGCATGGCGGGGCTCACAGTTCGAAGGACTCGTGGTGGATACGGGACGCGGGCACCCCGGCGTCCCGCAGGGCGTCATAGGCGGCCAGGGACAGACCGGGCGGCCCGCAGAGGAACACATCGTGCCGGTCGACGTCCGGCAGCAGCGCCCGCAGCCGCTCCGCGGTGACCTCGGCCCGGCTGCCGTCGGGTTCGTTGAGGACATAGACCAGGTGGGCGCCACGGGCGGCGGCGATGGCCTCCAGCTCGCCGCGCAGCGCCAACTCCTCGGCGGTGCGCGCCCGGTAGAGCAGAGTCAGCGCGCCGGGCCGGGCGGGCAGCGTCTCGAAGAGGGTGCGCAGCGGGGTGATGCCGGTGCCGCCCGCGATCAGCAGCACCTTCCCGCCGCGCCGCCGCCCCGCGGTCAGCGCCCCGTACGGCCCCTCGGCCCACACCCGGGTCCCGCGGGCCAGCCCGGCGACGCCCGCGCTGTGGTCGCCGAGCGCCTTCACGGTGATCCGCATCAGATCCCCCCGCGGCACCGCCGACAGCGAGTACGGGTGGCTGGCCAGCCACCGGCCGCGGGTCAGGAACCGCCAGCGCAGGAACTGCCCCGGCCGGGCGCCGAGTTGGTCGAGGCGGTGCCCCTGGAGCCACACCGAGTACACGTCCGGTGCCTCGCGGACCACGGAGTGCACCCGGATCCGGTGCCGCAGATTGAGCCGCAGCGGGGTGAGCACCCGGAACCACACCACCAGCACCGCCACCCCGAGGTACAGGGCGTACCAGGCGGCGCGGGCGCCCGTACCGCCCACGAAGTCGGCGCCGAGGGCCAGTTGGTGCCAGAACGCCAGGAACACCGCGGCGTAGGTGAGCAGATGCAGGTGGTACCAGGTCTCGTAGCGCATCCGGCGGCGTACCGCGCGGGCCGAGGTGTAGCCGACGGCGAGCAGGATCAGGGCGCCCGCGGTGGCCATCAGCATGTCGGGCAGGTCGAACACGATGGTGCCGAGCTGACGCAGCACACCGGTGTGCGCCTGCGCGGCGTAGCCGAGGGTGATCAGGACGATGTGGCAGAGCAGCAGGCCGATGGTCCAGCGTCCCGCGGAGGCGTGCCAGCGGGCGGCCCGGTCGCTGCCCACCCCCGTCTCCAGCCACGGCACCCGCGCCATCAGCGCGACCAGCAGCGCGCACATGTACCCGCACAGCAGCCCCGTGATCCGCCCGGCCCCGGTCAGCCACCCCGCGGCGCCGACCACCGGCCCGGTGTCCTGCCACCACAGCGCGAGCACCGCGAAGCCGCCCGCCCAGGCGCCGCCGAGCAGCCCCGCCGCCAGCCACCGGTGCCGCGGCGGGCCGGGCGCACGGTGCCGGGCCGGCGGGGCTTGGATCGCGGTGGCCATGGCGGTCTCCTCACAAGGGGGCGGGCTGCCCACTGTGGTGCCGCAACTTCTGAACCCGCTCTGAACGGCCGCCCCGCCCCGCCCCCACCGGGGGTTCCGGGGGCCGTACGGAGGCATCCTCAGAGGAAACTCAGAGGAATCCGATGGATGCTGGTGGGGCCATGAACGCACGCTCCGCAGCCCTGACCCGCCCCGACGGCACCCCCGTGCGCGTCCTCGTCGTCGACGACGAACCCGATCTCGCCGAGGTCGTCACCGGGGCCCTGCGCTACGAGGGGTGGGAGGTGCGCTGTGCGGGCACGGCCCAGGCCGCCGTGGACGAGGCCCGCGCCTTCCGGCCGGACGCCGTCGTCCTGGACATCATGCTCCCGGACCGCGACGGCCTGGCCGTGCTGCGTGAGCTGCGCACCGGGCAGCCCCATGTGTGTGTGCTCTTCCTCACCGCCCGGGACACCGTCGAGGACCGGATCGCCGGGATCACCGCGGGCGGTGACGACTATGTGACCAAGCCGTTCAGCCTGGGCGAGCTGGTCGCCCGGGTCCGCGGACTGCTCCGCCGCGCCGGGATGACCCGCGAGCGCACCGCGGGCTCCCTCCTCGTGGTGGGCGATCTGGAGCTGGACGAGGACGCCCACGAGGTCACCCGCGGCGGCACCCCGATCGACCTCTCGCCCACCGAGTTCCAGCTCCTGCGCTGCCTGATGCGCAACGCCCGCCGCGTCCTCAGCAAGACCCAGCTCCTGGACCTCGTCTGGTCCTACGACTTCGGCGGCCAGGCCCATGTGGTGGAGCTGTATGTGTCCTACCTCCGCAAGAAGATCGACGCCGGCCGCGAACCCATGATCCACACGGTGCGGGGCGCCGGATACGTACTGCGGCCGGTGGTCCGGTGAGGTGGCCGCGGCCCCCGCTGCGGTGGCCGCGGCCGGGCACCCTGCGCGCCCGGCTCACCGCGGGACTGCTGGTACTGCTCGCCGTGGCCTGCGCCGCGGTGGGCGGCGCCGCGATCCTGCAACTCGAAGGCTTCCTCACCGACCGCCTGGACCAGCAACTCTCCGCCACCGGCAGCGTGTTCGCGGCCAGCCTGGAACACCCGGGCACCGGCCACAACGACCACGACGGCGACGAGCACGGCGACACCCGCCGCCAGTCCGCCGGCACCCTGGGCGTCCGCCTGGTCGACGGCCGGGTCACCAACGCCGCCCTGGTACGGCACACCGACGACCCCAGCGACCTGGTCGCCGTCCACCTCGGCCCCGGCGACGCCCGGACCCTCGCCGCCGTCCCCACCGACGGGCACGGCCACAGCGTCGAACTCTCCCCGAGGAACCTGGACGACTACCGGGTGATGGCCTGGCGCGGCCACGACGGCGACACCCTGATCACCGGCCTGCCGCTGGAGCCCGTCCAGTCCGCCGTGCACCGGCTGGAACTCGTCGCCGGCAGCGTCTTCGGCCTGGCACTGACCGGGGCGGGGATCGCGGGCGCGCTCTGGGTGCGCTGGTCGCTGCGTCCCCTCAGCCGTATCGCCGGCACCGCGACCCGGGTCAGTGAACTCCCCCTCGCCAGCGGGGAGGTGGCGCTGCCGGCCCGGGTCCCCGCCACCCGCCCCCGCAGCGCCGAGGTCGACCAGGTCACCCTCGCCTTCAACCGGATGCTCGGCCATGTCGAGGACGCCCTCACCCACCGCCAGCGCAGCGAGGAACGCCTCCGCACCTTCTCCGCCGACGCCAGCCATGAACTCCGCACCCCCGTCGCCTCGGTCCGCGGCCACGCCGAACTCGCCCTGCTGCACCCCGGGCCCGTACCCGCGGCGGTGACCCGGGCACTGGAGCGGATCGCCGCCGAGTCGGGCCGGATGGGCGCCATGGTCGACGACCTGCTGCTGCTGGCCCGGCTCGACGCGGGCCGCCCCCTGGCCCGCGAGCCGGTCGACCTCACCCGGCTCGTCCTCGACGCGGTCACCGACGCACGTGCCGCGGGCCCCGACCACCGGTGGGCCCTACGGCTCCCCGCCGAACCCGTCACCGTCACCGGCGACGCCCACCGACTCCACCAGCTCCTCGCCAACCTCCTCGCCAACGCCCGTCTGCACACACCCCCCGGCACCTCCGTCACCGTGGGCGTGGCGACGGAGGACGACGGCACGGCCCGCCTCACCGTCACCGACGACGGCCCAGGCATCCCGCCCGCCCTCCGCGACCAGCTCTTCGAACGCTTCGTCCACGGCGACACCCCCCGCACCCCCGGCGGCGGCTCCGGCCTCGGCCTCTCCATCGTCACCGCGGTCACCACCGCCCACGGCGGCACCACCGCGGTCACCTCGGAACCGGGCGCCACCACCTTCACCGTCCGCCTGCCGCGCGGGGAGGCGGACCCGGGGGACACGGCCTGATCCCGGCCGGGTCCGGTTTCCGGCAACGGGCGCGCGGCCCACAGGGCGGGGCCGCGCTGTGGGCCGCCGCCCCATGGAACGGGCGGCGCCGGCTTCCTACATTCGGCAGTCTCCGGGTCCGCGTCCCGGTCACGCCGCCGACCGGCCTGGCCGGTTCCCGCCCGGGTGAGGAACGTGCCACGAGAAACGTCGCACACGAGGGAGCCCCCACATGTTCGCCGCACGCACCCGGCGTCTCGCCACCGGCGCCGCGCTGACCGCCACCGCCCTGCTGGCCCTGACCACCACCGCCCACTCCGCCCCCGCCCGCCCCACCGCGCACCCCGCCGCCGCACTGCAAGAGGTCACCGGCTTCGGGTCCAACCCCGGCCACCTCCGGATGTTCGCCTACGTCCCGGACTCGCTGCCCGTGGGCGCGCCCCTGGTGGTCGCCCTGCACGGCTGCACCCAGAGCGCCCAGGACTACTACGCGCACTCCGGCTGGGCCGAGCTGGCCGACCGGTACCACTTCGCGGTCGTCTTCCCACAGACCGACAGCGGCAACAACATCCAGTCCTGCTTCCAGTGGTTCGACCCCGCGAAGGACGGGCGGGACCAGGGCGAGGCGGCCTCCGTGAAGCAGATGGTGGACACCGCCACCGCGGCCTACGGCACCGGCAGCGGGCGGGTGTTCGTCACCGGGCTGTCCGCCGGGGGCGGTATGACGGCCGATCTGCTGGCGGACTACCCGGACGTCTTCGCGGGCGGCGCCGTCAACGCCGGCCCGCCCGCCCAGTGCGCCACCAGCCTCCTCGCCGCCACCCAGTGCCAGATGAACGACCAGCGGCTGACCCCGGCCCAGTGGGGCGACAAGGTCCGCGCCTCCTACCCCGGCTACCAGGGTCCCTGGCCGCGGGTCGCCATCTGGCAGGGCACCGCGGACTACACCGTGCGCCCCGTCAACGGCACCGAACTGCGCGACCAGTGGACCGATGTGCACGGCGTGAGCAACGAACCGGCGGCCACCACCCAGCTCCCCGGCAACACCACCGAGACGACCTACGGCCCCGACCCCGCCGCCCCCGAGGTGGCGCTCTTCTCCGTCCAGGGCATGGGCCACGGGCTGGCCGTCGGCCCCGGCTCCGGCGACACCGCCTGCGGGAGCACCGGCGCCTACTTCCTCGACGCCGTCTGCTCCTCGTACTACACCGCCGCCTTCTGGGGCATCACCACCGGCTGAGGCGCCCGCCTCAGCCGGTGACGCCGGGCGGGTCGCCCATCACCGTGTGCAGGCGGAGCGCGACCTGGAGTTCGAGGGAGTGCTCCGGGGTCTTCCAGCCGGGGCCGAGCAGGCTCTCGATCCGGTCCAGCCGCTGCACCACGGTGTTCACATGCACATGCAGCAGCTCCCGGGTGCGGTTCAGCGCCCGCCCGCTGGTGAAGTAGGCGTCCAGGGTGCGGACCAGGGCGGTGCCCCGCCGGGCGTCGTACTCCAGCAGCGGGCCGAGGGTGCCCGTGACGAAGCCGTGCACATCGCGCTGGTCGCCCAACACGACGCCCAGGAAGCCGAGTTCGGCGACGGACGCGCCGTCGCCGGTGCGGCCGAGCGCGTGCAGGGCCCGCAGGCAGCGCACCGCCTCACCGTGCGCGTCCACCAGCGCGGCCGGGCCGGACGCGGGGCCCGCGGCGGCCACGGTCACCGGGCTGCCGACGGCCCGGCCCAACTCCCCGGCCAGGTCACGGGCGAGCCGCCCCGGCGCCGCCTGCCGCTGTGCGCCCGGGGACGGCCGCGGCCCGTCCAGCGGCTGCAACAGGACGAGCGTGCCATGGTGTTCGGCGCTGACCACACCGGGGAACCGGGTGAGCCGGGACGGCACCACGAGGTTGAGCCGCTCCCGGGCCGCCTCGGTGGTCTGCGCCACCAGCACCAGATGGCGGCAGCGCAGATCGACACCGAGCCGCAGCCCCCGCTCGACCAGTGCGGCGTCCGGCGGTGTCCGCCCGGCGGCGGAGGTCCCCCGCCCCCCGAACTCCCGCTGCGGCGAGGGGAGTTCGGTACTGCGGCCCGCGGCGTCGAGCAGGTCCGCGACGAGGTTGCCGCGCAGCCGGTTCTCCGTCTCCGCGGCCCGGCGCCGCAGCAGCAGGAGCAGTCCGGTGACGACGGCGGCACGCTCGAACAGGCGGCGGTCGGCGTCCTCCAGCGTCCGGCTGTCGTGCAGTACCAGGGAGGCGAGGAGTTCGGGCCCGGCGAGTACGGCGCACACCCAGCGCCCCGCCCGGTGCACGGCCCGCCCCGCGGCCCGCGAGGCCTCCGTCGCCTCCGCGAACCAACCACCGTCCCCACCAGGCGAGTTGTCCCCGTCACCCCCGCCGTCCGTGTCCTCTGTGCCGTCCGTGTCCTCCGTGACGTCCGGCGGGAAGTGCGCCCCGTGCTCGTCGGTGGCGGCGATCGGGGCGCCGCTCTGGTCGTGCAGGGAGATCGGGGCGTGCAGCAGGCGGGCCAGGGCCGTGGCGATCTGGGGCACGTCGCCGCCGCGCAGCACCAGGTCGGTGAGCCGGTCGTGGGCCTCCTCCGCCCGGTGCAGGGCCTCGGTCTGGCGGCGGACGATCTCGTTGGCGGCGGCCAGGTCCTTCAGCGCCTGCCGGGTCTCGGCGATGCTGCTGGCCGTGTCGATGGCCACCGCCGCATGGGTCGCCAGGGACAGCAGCAGCGCGATCTCGTCCGGGGTGTAGGAGCGCGGCGCCCGGTCGGCGGCGAACAGCACCCCGATCACCTTGCGCGAGGAGTCGGCGCGCGAACCGAGCAGCAGCGGCACCCCCAGGATGGCGACCAGACCCTCGTCCAGTACCGCGGAGTCGATGCTGCCGGTGTGGTGGAAGCGGGTGTCGGCGGGGTAGTCGGCCGAGGCGTAGGGGCTGGCCGTCTGGGCGACCAGGCCGCCGAGCCCGTCGCCGAGGCCGAGGCGCAGCCGCTGGAAGGCGGGCGAGACGGACCCCTCGGTGATCCGCATATAGGTGTCGCCGGCCTCCTCGTCCGGCAGCGTCAGATACGCGGTGTCGGTGCCGAGCAGACCGCGGGCCCGGCGCACGATCGCCCGCAGCACGGTGTCCAGGTCGGTGGCGGCGGCCAGGTCGCCCGCCGTGTCGAAGAGGCCGGAGAGTTCCAGTTCGCGCCGGCGGTGCTGGCGCAGGGCGCTGCTGATCCGCAGCGTCCGCCCGGTGGCCCGCTCCACCTCCCGCAGGTGCGCGGCGGGCAGCCCGGCGGCGCGGGCCGAGGCGAGCAGCGCGCTCAACTCCTCCGGCGGGGCGCCCCGTTCCAGCAGATCGAGCAGGTCCCCGAGGTAGGGGGCGGCGGAGGGCTCGGGCACGTGGTCACCTGCGTTCGCGGTCCGGTCGGGGGGCGGGGGAGCGGCGGAGCGGGCCGGGCCACTGTAGACGCGCCCGGCCCGCTCCGGACCCCTCCCGGCGGTCAGCGGCTCGGCGCCTCGGTGCCGGCCGCGTCCCGCACCCCGTCCGCGGACCCGTCGGCAGCGTCCCCGTCCTCCCCGACGGTGGCCAGGTCCCGGCCACGGGTCTCGGCCGCCAGGAACACCGCGATCACGGTGATGACGGCGGCCCCGGTGACGTACAGGGCGATCGGGCCCGGGGCGTGGTAGGCGCCGAGCAGGGCGGTGGCGATCAGCGGGGCGGGGGCGCCCGCGACGACCGAGGAGACCTGGGCGCCGATGGAGGCGCCGGAGTAGCGCAGCCGGGTCGCGAACATCTCGGAGAAGAACGCCGCCTGCGGTGCGTACATGGCGCTGTGGAAGACGAGCCCGACGACCACCGCGAGGGTCAGCGCCCAGAACGACCTGGTGTCGGCGAGCGCGAAGAACGGCCAGATCCACACCCCGATACCGATGGCACCGGCCAGGTACACGGGCCGCCGCCCGACCCGGTCGGACAGCGCGCCGAACAGCGGGATCAGGCAGAACTGCACGGCCGAGCCGATCAGTACGGCGTTCAGCGCGGTCTGCCCGGACAGCTTCAGATGGGTGACGCAGTAGGCGAGGATGAACGCCGTGAGGATGTAGTACGAGACGTTCTCCGCGATCCGGGCGCCCATCGCGGCCAGGATGTCCCGCCAGTGCCGGCGCACCACCTCCACCAGCGGCGGCTTCTCCGCGGACTTGTCGCGGCGCGCCTCCGCCTTCGCCAACGCCTCCTGGAACAGCGGCGATTCGTCCACCGCCAGCCGCACCCACAGCCCGACCAGGACCAGCACCCCGGAGGCGAGGAACGCCACCCGCCAGCCCCAGGTCTCGAAGGCGTGCGAGCTGGTGGTACTGGTCAGCAGGTCCAGCACGCCGACGGCGAGGAGGTTCCCGGCCGGTGCGCCGCCCTGCGGCCAGGACGCCCAGAAACCGCGGTGGCGGGCGCTGCCGTGCTCGGACACCAGCAGCACCGCGCCGCCCCACTCACCGCCCAGCGCGAAGCCCTGCACCAGCCGCAGCAGCGTCAGCAGGATCGGCGCGGCCACGCCGATGGTGTCGTAGTCGGGGATGCAGCCGATCAGGAAGGTGGCGCCGCCCATCATGAGCAGGCTGGTCACCAGGAGTTTCTTGCGGCCGATGCGGTCGCCGAAGTGCCCGAACACCATGGCGCCGATGGGGCGCGCGGCGAAGCCGATGGCGTAGGTGAGGAACGACAGCAGGGTGCCGGTCAGCGGGTCCGTGCCGGGGAAGAACACCTTGCCGAAGACGAGGGCCGCGGCGGAGCCGTAGAGGAAGTAGTCGTACCACTCGACGGTGGTGCCGACGAGGCTGGCGGCCACGACCCGTCCGAGACGGGCTGGCCGGGAGGACGTGCCGTTCACGGGCGCTCCCCTTTCCGGGATGTTCCGGATGTGTGGGTTGTGGACTTCTGGTCTTGCGGGCGTGGCGCGGAGGTGCGCGACGGGTGCGGTGCGCGACGGGTGCGGTGCGTGTCAGTGGGCGGTCCAGCCTCCGTCCAGGACCAGGTCGGTGCCGGTCACCGAGTCGCTGCCGGGACCGCACAGCCACACCACGGCCGCCGCGACCTCCTCCGGTTCGATCAGCCGCTTGACCGCGCTGCGTTCGAGGAGGACCCGGTGCAGGACCTCCTCCTCCGGGATGCCGTGCGCCGCGGCCTGCTGCCCGAGCTGCCGCTGCACCAGGGGCGTGCGCACATAGCCGGGATTGACGCAGTTGCTGGTCACCCCGTGCGGCGCGGCCTCCAGGGCGACGGTCTTGCTGAGCCCCTCCAGCGCGTGCTTCGCCGTCACATACGCGCTCTTGAACGGGCTGGCGCGCAGACCGTGCACCGAGGAGATGTTGACCACCCGGCCCCAGCCCCTGGCGTACATGCCCGGCAGGGTGCGGTGCAGGATCCGGAACGGTGCCTCGACCATGATCCGCTGCATCCGGGCGAACACCTCGGGGTCGAACTCCGTGACGGGCGCGACGTGTTGGAGGCCCGCGTTGTTGACCACGATGTCCGCCTCGGCGGGCAGGGTGGCCACCGCGGCCGGGTCCGCCAGGTCCACCACATGGGCGCGGCCGCCGACGTCCGCCGCGGTGCGCCGGGCGGCCGCGGTGTCGATGTCCACCACCTCGACCCGCGCCCCGCTGCGTGCCAGCGCCTCGGCGCAGGCCCGGCCGATGCCGCTGCCGGCCCCGGTGACCAGCGCCGTCCTGCCCGCCAGCACACCGGGTCCGCCGCCCGCGGCCCGTACCGCGTCGTTCGCTTCATCCATGGGCGGCACGTTAGAAGTGCCCGCAACGCCGCCCTATAGCGCCGGAAACCACAAGCCGCGACGGCGAGATGGCGCCACCTCCCATAGGAGCCACCGGCGTTCGCCCCCTATTACTGGGGGACCTTCCGAGGGCCGCGACACGGGCCGACCGACGACCTACGGAGCCACCATGCGCCTCCCCCTGCGCCGCCTCGCCCTGCTCGGCGCCGCGCTGACCGTCTGCGGTACCCTGGGCACCGCACCACCGGCCGCCGCCGCGTCCGCCTGCTCCCACGCGGCCCGCGCCGCCGTACCGGGCGCCGCCCACCAGGAGCGGGCCTGCCTGCCCGATCTGACGACCGCCGCCCTCGCCGGCACCCGCTACACCGACACCGCCGACCAGGCCGGCCTCGCCGCCGCCGGCACCCGCAACCCCAGCGGCGTCCCCGGCCTCCAACTCGACGGCTACTTCCCCGACAGCTCGCACACCAACGCCCGGCACGGCTGGCAGCACGACGCGCAGTTCGTCATCCGCCTCCCCGAGCACTGGAACGGCGGCCTCGTCATCACCGGCGCCCCCGGCAACCGCGGCCAGTACAGCACCGACGGCCTCATCTCCGACTACGTCCTCGCCGCCGGGTACGCCTACGCCGCCACCGACAAGGGCAACACCGGCCCCGACTTCTACCGCGACGGCCGCCGCCCCGCCGACGCCGTCGCCGAATGGAACCGGCGCACCACCCAACTCGCCCGCGCCGCCCGCACCACCGTCCACCGCTACTACGGCCGCCCCGCCCACCGCACCGTCATGACCGGCATCTCCAACGGCGGCTACCTCACCCGCTGGCAGTTGGAGAACCACCCGGAGCTGTACGACGGCGGCGTCGACTGGGAGGGCACCCTGTGGACCGCCCACGGCCCCAACCTGCTGACCCCGCTGCCCACCGCCGTCGCCTGGACCCTGGGCCGCGCCACCGCCGCCGACATGTACCGCGCCGGCTTCGCCCCCGGCTCCGAGTTCCTCTGGCCGTACCACAGCAGCACCTACTGGGGCCTGACGCAGAAGGCCTACCGCGCCTCGGTCGACCCCGGCTACGACCCCGACTGCCCCGGCAACAGCGCCGGTTCGACCCCCGGGGAGATCCTCGCCCCCTGCCGGTCCGACGCCCGCTACGACTACCGGGACCGCCCCGCCGCCGTCCACCGCGCGGTCTCCCGCATCGCCCTGACCGGCAGGCTCACCCGCCCCCTCATCACCCTCCACGGCACCCTGGACACCCTCCTCCCCCAGCGCACCGACTCCGACGTCTACCGGCGCATGATCGAAGACGCCGGCCGCAGCGCCCTGCACCGCTACTACGCCGTCGCCGACGGCACCCACGTGGACGGCCTCCACGACACCTTCCCCGACCGCCTGCGCCCGATACTGCCCTGCTACCGCAGCGCCTTCGACGCCCTCACCACCTGGACCACCCCCGGCCCCCCACCCCCCGCCGGCCACACCATCCCCCGCGCCCCCCACACCGACGAAACCAACACCTGCCCGCTGCGCTGACCCCAACTTCCCCTGGAATCCACCCCGTTGGTGCACGGGTTGCGCCCCGTTGAGGGGTGAGGTTGAATCCAGCACGGACCGAGCCGGGGCGAGTTCACACCCTACGGCCTGTCATCCGTTTTCCGCCTGTCGTCCAGGCCCGCCGCCGCGCGTCCACGCCGGTGGCGTGCCGCTTTCGACGTGTGGCCACGTGCCACGCAATTCAAGGGGGTATGAGAAATGGTCCGCACTCGGCATCCATCCTCGCGCGGCGGTACGGCGGCGGTCCTCCGGCCGTGACCGGCCCCGGGGCGGTCCCACCACGGCCGACTCCAAGTGCCGTGCGGCCAGGGCGAGTTCGGCCCAGCCGCTGAGGTATCGCACCATGTTTCACGGAATTCCACAGAACACATCCATCGGCGATCCACTCCGTCCCGTCGCCGCACCGCGGTCAGCCCTGAGCTGAGACCGGCGGAGTGGCGCATCACGTCCATTGCGCAGAACGGCGGGGGCTCCCATGAAAATCTTCGTCACTGGTGGTGCCGGGTTCATCGGCTCTCATTTCGTACGGCGCCTGCTGGCGGCCGGCGGCAGCGAGGTGACCGTCCTGGACAAGCTGACGTACGCGGGCAACCGGGCCAACCTTCCGAAGGAGGACCCCCAACTCCGCTTCGTGCGGGGCGACATCAACGACGGGGCCCTGCTGGCCGAGTTGCTCCCCGGACACGACGCGGTGGTCCACTTCGCCGCCGAGTCGCACGTGGACCGGTCGCTGAGCGGCGCCTCGGACTTCGTCCTGACCAATGTGCTGGGCAGCCAGGTGCTCTTCGACGCCTGCCTGAAAGCTCGTGTCGAGCGGGTCGTCCATGTCTCCACCGACGAGGTCTACGGCTCGGTGCCCGAGGGCTCCTCGCTGGAGGGCGACCCCCTGCTGCCCAACTCCCCCTACGCGGCCTCCAAGGCCGGCGGCGACCTGCTGGCCCGCTCCTACTTCCAGTCCCACCGGCTGCCGGTGGTCATCACGCGCTGCTCGAACAACTACGGGCCGTACCAGTACCCGGAGAAGGTCATCCCGCTGTTCATCACCAACCTGCTGACGGGCAAGCAGGTGCCCGTGTACGGGGACGGGCGCAACGTCCGCCACTGGCTGCACGTGGACGACCACTGCCGGGCCATCGAACTCGCCCTGGAGAAGGGCACTCCCGGCGAGATCTACAACATCGCCGGCGGACCGGAGCTGAGCAACCTCGACCTCACCATGCGGATCCTGGAACTGTGCGGGGCCGACGAGCGCCGCATCCAGTACGTCACCGACCGCAAGGGCCACGACCTGCGCTACTCGGTGGACTACTCCAGGATCACCGAAGAGCTGGGCTACCAGCCGCAGAAGTCCTTCGACGAGGGCTTGGCCGAGGTCATCGACTGGTACCGCGACAACCAGTGGTGGTGGGCCCCGCAGACGCAGCCCGTGGACCCCGCGGCCGGGGCGGAGCAGGCCGGCTGAAGCGGGGAGCGGGGGCCCTGCCGGGAAACCGACGGGTCGTCAGAAGTGAACCCCCATAGTCGCGTGGTCCACCAACGGGGCCGCCCGTAGCCTGCGGCTTCAGGCCGTCTTCTCCCCGTAACAGAGGGAAGTGTCATGCGCGTTCTGTTCACCCCCGCGCCGATCAGTGCCCACATCACACTCGTCGCACCGCTCGCGTGGGCCCTGCAGACCGCGGGACACGAGGTCCGGGTGGCGGTGCCGCCGAACTTCACCGGGCAGGTCACCGACTTCGGCCTCACCCCGCTCCCGGTCGGCGAGAGCATCGATCTGATGGCGGCGGCGGGGACCTCCGACCCCGCCGAGATCGCCGCCCTCACCGGTCTGCACAGCGACGGAACCCCACGGGCCGAGACGATCCGCTTCCGCACCACCTGGCTGTCCGCGCTGTACTTCGGCAGCGGGCTCGCCGGTGCCAGCCTGCGCGGTTCGATCGACGACCTGGTCGCCTTCGCCCGCTCCTGGCGGGCCGACCTGGTGATCTCCGGCTTCTTCCACGGTGGGGTCGTCGCCCGGGCGAGCGGCGCCGCGCACTTCCGGATGCTCACCGGCCTGGACCACATCGGGCGGATGCGCACCGAGTTCCTCCGGCAGCAGCCGGCCGGTGCCGGGGACGACCTGCGCCGCATGGTCGAGGAGACCCTCCAGAAGTTCGGCTGCACCTACACCGAGGAGGTCCTCACCGGCGAGTGGGCCCTGGACCCCATGCCCCAGGCGCTGCGCCTGCCCGACGGGTTGCCCGCCGTGCCGGTGCGCCAGATCCCCGTCAACCGGCCCGACGTCCCCCCGGCGTGGCTGCTGGAGCCGGCGCTGCGCCCCCGCGTCTGCCTCACCCTCGGACTGTCCGGACGCGAGGCCTACGGCGAGAACTCCGCCGCCCTCAACTTCCTTGCCGCCGCCGGGAGTCTGGACATCGAGGTGGTGGCGACGCTCACCGCCGCCCAGCTCCCGCCGGACGTCACCGTCCCCGGCAATGTGCGCCTGGTCGACTTCGTACCGCTGGACCAGTTGCTGCCCACCTGCGCCGCCGTCATCCACCACGGCGGCATCCTCACCGCCTTCGCCGCGCTGCCGCACAAGGTCCCGCAGATCATCGTGCCGGCCGCAGTCTGGGACGAGAGCGAGGTGGCCCGGTACCTGCACCGGCTGGGCGCCGGAGTGGCCCTGGAGCCCGAGGAGGCCACCCCGGAGCGCTTCGCCCAGGTGCTCCAACAGGCCCTGCGGGAAGGGCGGTTCACGCAAGGCGTCGAGCGGGCCCACCGTGATCTGCTGGCCATGCCCACACCGAACGAGGTCGTCCCCGCCCTGGAGCGGCTGGTCGCCCGGCGCGAGACCCGCTGACCCCGCGTGCACCACCGTCGGGAAGCCCCGTACGCCGAGACACGCAGAGATTGGGTGAACAGATGAGCACGGCATCTTCGGGCAAGGCAGGGCTGCGGGAGTGGGCGGGCCTCGCCGTTCTCGCCCTGCCGACTCTGCTCCTGGCAATGGACAACACGGTGCTGTTCCTGGCACTGCCCCACCTCACCGTGGACCTGGACCCCAGCAGCACCCAGATGCTCTGGATCATGGACGTCTACAGCTTCCTGCTGGCCGGCTTCCTGATCCCCATGGGGTCGCTGGGCGACCGCATCGGACGCCGTCGGCTGCTGCTGGCCGGCACGGTCGTCTTCGGCGCCGTCTCGGCGCTGGCGGCCTACTCCACCAGCGCCGAGATGCTCATCGTCACCCGCGCGTTGATGGGTGTGGCCGGAGCGGCACTGATGCCCTCCACCCTCTCCCTGATCCGCAACATGTTCACCGACGCCAAGGAGCGCACCACCGCCATCACGGTATGGATGGGCTGCTTCATCCTGGGGATCGTGCTCGGCCCCCTGCTGGGCGGGGTGCTCCTGGAGTCCTACTGGTGGGGCTCGGTCTTCATCATCGCCGTACCGGTGATGGTGCTGCTCCTGGCCGCCGGCCTGCTGCTGCTCCCCGAGTACCGCAACCCCGAGGCCGGGCGCCTGGATCTGACCAGTGTCGCCTTCTCGCTCGCGGCCACCCTGCCCGTCATCTACGCCCTCAAGAAGATCGTCAACGACGGCTTCGGCTGGCTGCCGCTGGTGTGCCTGCTGGCCGGACTGGTCTCCGGTGTCCTCTTCCTGCGCCGGCAGCGCAGGACCGACGAGCCGCTGATCGACCTGGCGCTGTTCACCAACCCGGCCTTCGGCAGCTCGCTGTGCGTGCTCACCTTCAGCATGTGCGTGATGGGCAGCACCTTCTACCTCTTCACCCAGTACCTGCAGCTGGTGCAGGGGCTGTCCGCGCTACGCACCGGCCTGTGGCTGCTGCCCGCGGCCGCCGTGATGATGCTGGGTGCCGGAGCCGTGCCGCAGCTCGCGCAGAAGATCCGCCCCGGCGTCCTGATCGGCAGCGGGCTGCTCGTCTCCAGCGTCGGCCTGGTCATCCTGGCCCAGGTCGACGCCGACTCCTCCCGCTGGCTGCTGATCGCCGGGTTCCTGGTCCTGATGGTGGGCCTCACCCCGATCATGATCCTCGGGGTGGACATGATCGTGGGCATCGCGCCGCCGCAGAAGGCCGGCAGCGCCTCCGCCCTCTCCGAGACCGGTTCCGAGTTCGGTGTCGCCCTGGGCCTCGCCACCCTCGGCAGCGTCTGCACCGCCGTGTACCGGAGCGAGCTGGAGTCCCTGCCCGACAGCACACCCGCGGGAGCCGCCGAGGGCATCCGCGACACCCTGGCGTCCGCGATGGCGGTCAGCGAGGAACTCCCGGCCCGCCTCGGCGCCCAGGTCGCCACCGCTGCGCAGGAGGCCTTCGTCTCCGGTATGCAGGCCAGCGCACTCACCGGAGCCGGCCTGGTGGCCGTCACCGCGCTCCTCGCCCTGGTGCTGCTGCGCCGCGTCCCCCTGGTCGCCGAACTCACCACCGAGGACGACGCCCCCGCCGCCGTCCCCGTGGAGCGGTGACCCGCAGCCGGTACGGTCCGGCACAGCTGAAAGCCGCAACCTCCCCTGATGCGGGGGAGGTTGCGGCTTTCCCTTCCGGTGGAACGCGGCCCGGTGAGGGACCGGAGGCGCCTACGCCCAGTCAGCCCTTCGCGGCCTCGGCCTCGGTCTCGGCCTGCGCCTTGACCACGGCCTCGGCGCGGCGGCGTACCGCGCCGAGCCAGACGCGGCGGATGATCTCGCTGCCGACGCGGATGGCGAACCAGTAGAGGCCGAAGCGCTTCCTGCTGGGCGCGTCGGTGGCGTACACCCGGGTCTCGCTGGTCAGCAGACCGTCCGCACAGCGGAAGTTGACCGCGATCTTGATGTGCTTGGCAGTCTCGAAGGACCGGAACTTCTCGGTGGGTGTCTCACCTAACGCGAGCGGCGGTCCCATCCACGGGCTGCAGATCAGTCCGCTGACCAACTCGTCCTCGCTGCGGGCGAGTTCGGTGTACCCCATGTCGGTGAACTGGTCCATGACACGCGAGTCGGTCCGGGTGCCGCCCGCCAGGCCCCGCAGCGCCAGCAGCCCGCGGAAGACCGGCACTTCACGCCAGGTCAGCTCGTCCACCGCGCTCATCACGGTGGCGGTCGGCGCCGCCACCGCGATCTGGTGCCGCTCGTGGTAGTGCCAGTCGGGCAGCACTGTGTCGAGATGCATGTAGACCCTCGGCTCTGAGGAAGGGGAATGCCGGTTCAGCTCTCCTGCCGCCCGGCGAGGCTGTGCAGGCAGGCTACCAACGTGCGTGCCTCCACGTTCAGATAGTGGCTGTGCCGCAGCAGACCGCTGAGCTGACGCAGCGTCATCCAGCGGAACGCCGGTGACGGCGCCTCCACTTCGGCCTCGACGACGAGATACCGGTTGAGGGCGTGGTGGAAGCGCCCGCCCTCCTCGGACAGCATCGTGTCGAACCTGATCTGCTCCTCTGAGGCCCCCAGCACCACATCCAGCAACTCCGGCCGCGGCAGCCGCGCGTAGTTCTCCGGATTGCACTGGACCGTGGGCGCCAACTCGGCCGTGTCCACCGACCCGGCCTCCGCCCCCAGCCGCACCAGCACATGCAGGACGCCCGCGAACTGCCGGACCACGAAGGCGATGACACCCGGCCCGCAGGGCTCGATCATCGGCTGCGACCAGCGGGCCACCTCGCGGCCGCCCGCCGTGACCCGCACGCCGATGACCCTGAAGTAGCTGCCGTCCTCGTGCGTGATCTCCCCGTCGTGCAGCCGCCAGCCGGTGAGCCCGTCCAGCGGGACCGGCCGGCGCCGCACCTCGGTCATGGTCCGGGTGTCGGTGATCCAGCTGAGATGGTCGCCGAGCGTCTGCCGGGCCCGGTCGGTGACGCAGGAGCGGACCAGGGCGGAACGGAAGTCGTCCCCGTCGCAGCCCAGCGCGGCCCCCAACTGCGCCCCGGTGTACGGCAGGCAGGAGAGCACCGTGCGCGCATCCATGTTGATCACGTCGTCCTCCGCGAGCAGGCGGTGGACCTGGCCCAGGGAGAGCCAGCGGAAGCCGTCCAGGACCTCGACCTCGCCCTCGGCCTCCACGACCATGTTGCGGTTGCGCTTGCCGAGGAACCACGAGCCCTGCTCGGACTGCCGTACGTCGGCGATGACCTGGCGCCCGGTCAGGTCTCGGAAGTACTCCAGGTAGGGAACCGGTCGCCCGCCGTGCACCCGCAGATAGTTGCTGCGGGTGGCCTGGACGGTGGGGGCGAGCTGGAGGCCGTTCCGGTTGCCGGGCTCGACCTTGGCCTGCATCAGCAGATGCGGGACCCCGTCGAACTCCTTGACCAGGATGCCGAGAATCCCCACCTCGGGCTGGTTGATGATCGGCTGGCACCAGCGGGGCACCACCGCCCCCGGAGCCTCGACCTCCAGGCCCTCGATGCTGAAGAACTTACCGCTGTGGTGCCGCAGATAGCTCGTGTCCGGGGCGCGTTCCCACCCCTCCAACCGGTCCAGCGGCACGCGTTCGACGGTGGTGTAGGCACGCTGCGCGAAATCGGCCAGCCACCGCCCGATCGTCTCCGGGGCGGCCGGTTCGCGCCCCGCGGACAGAGCCGAGAGGGCGAACCGGCCGCCGAGCGCTTCCTGACTGTCGGCGACCAGCGCCGGTTCAGTGATCGTCATGGCTCAGGCCGGCACCAGACTGAGGAGGTACTGCCCGTACGCCGAACCGGCGTTCTGCCGGCCCAGGCGATGACACTGCTCCAGGTCGATGAACCCCATGCGCAGCGCGACCTCCTCCGGGCATGCGATCCGCACGCCCTGGCGCTCCTCCATCGTCTGTACATACAGGCCGGCCTGCATGAGCGCCTCCGGGGTGCCGGTGTCCAGCCAGGCGAAGCCGCGCCCCAGGTTGATCAGACGGGCCTGGCCGCGCGCCAGATACTCGCGGTTGACGTCGGTGATCTCCAGCTCGCCGCGGGCCGACGGGCGGATGTTCTTGGCGATGTCCAGCACCTGGTGGTCGTACATGTAGAGGCCGGTGATCGCCCGGTTGGAGCGGGGCTTCTCCGGCTTCTCCTCGATGGAGACCAGCCGGCCGTCCCCGTCGGTCTCTCCCACGCCGTACCGCTCCGGGTCGTGCACCGGGTAGCCGAAGAGCACGCAGCCCTCCACCTCGCGGGCCGCGCCCTGGAGGGTGTCGGAGAAGTGGTGGCCGTGGAAGATGTTGTCGCCGAGGGCCAGCACCGAGGACTCGCCGCGGATGTGGTCGGCCCCGATCAGCAGCGCCTCCGCGATGCCCTTCGGCTCCCGCTGCTCGGCGTAGCTGATGTTCAGGCCGAGGTGGGAGCCGTCCTTGAAGAGGGCTCGGAAGCGGGGGAGATCGTGCGGGCTGCTGATGATCAGGATGTCCCGGATCCCGGCCAGCATGAGGACCGTGAGCGGGTAGAAGATCATCGGCTTGGCCGCCACCGGCAGCAGATGCTTGGTGATCACGCTGGTGGCGGGGTAGAGGCGGGTTCCCGACCCCCCGGCCAGGAGTATCCCCTTCATCGGCGTCTCATCCCCACCACGAGTTCTCGATCTGCCGGCAGACCTCGTACTCGGGAAGGATCCCGGCGGTCTCCGCCTCGGCGAGGGTCATCGCCACGCCGTCGCGCTCGGACATGATCGGCTCGATGCCCTCGGGCAGCGGCAGGTCGAGAGCCGGGTCCAGCGCCGACAGGGCGAGTTCGTTCTCCGCCACATACGGCTCGGAGAGCATGTAGGACACCACGGTGTCCTCTTCGAGGGCGACGAAGGCATGGCCGACCCCGACGGGGAAGTACATGCTCCGGAAGTCGAGCTGGTCGAGCAGGACCGCGTCGGTGGCACCGTAGGTCGGCGAGCCGACTCTCAGGTCCACCACGATGTCCAGGGCCGAACCCCGCGCGCAGTACACGTACTTGGCGGTGCCGGGCGGGGTCGCGGTGAAGTGGACCCCGCGCACCACGCCCTTCCTGGAATTGCTGTGGTTGGTCTGCCGCACCGGGAACAGCGGCTTGCCGTGCGCAGCGGTGAACGCCGCCCCCTGGAACGGGGAGACGAACAGGCCCCGGTCGTCGGGGAAGACCTTCGGGGTGAACTCCAGCGCGCCGTCCACCGCGAGTTTGCGAGCTTCCATGGCCAACTTCCTTTCCTGGTAGGCGGATCTCAGAGCGAGGACAGCACGTCGCGTACCGCGCTGATCACCTTGTCCTGGAGGCCGACGGGCAGCGAGGGGTACATCGGCAGGGAGAAGATCTCCTTGGCCAGCGACTCGGTCACCGGCAGCGAGCCGGTCTCGTAGCCGAGGTGGGAGAAGCCGGTCATGGTGTGCACCGGCCAGGGGTAGCTGATGTTCAGGTGGATGTCATGGGCCTTGAGGGCCTCCAGGATCCGGTCCCGCTCGGGGTGGCGCACCACGTACACGTAGTAGACGTGGTCGTTGCCCTCGGCGAGCCGGGGGAGGACCAGGTCGGTGTCGCCCAGACCGTCGGCGTAGCGCTCGGCGACCGCCCGCCGGTCGGCGACATAGGTGTCCAGGCGGGTGAGCTTGCGGCGCAGGATCTCCGCGTGCACCTCGTCCAGGCGGCTGTTGTGCGCCGGCGTCTCCAGCGTGTAGTAGACGTCGTCCATGCCGTAGAAGCGCAGCCGCCGCAGCTTGCGGTCGACGGCCTCCTCGGAGGTGACGGTGGCGCCGCCGTCTCCGTAGGCTCCGAGGACCTTCGTCGGGTAGAAGGAGAAGGCCGCCGCGTTCCCCATGGTGCCGGCGAGCCGTCCGTGGTGGCGCGCGCCGTGCGCCTGCGCGCAGTCCTCGAAGATCTTCAGGCCGTGGCGGGCGGCGATCTCCTCCAGCGGCGCCATCTCCACGCACTGCCCGTACAGGTGGACCGGCAGCAGGCACTTGGTGCGGTCGGTGATCGCCGCCTCGACCTTGGTGGTGTCCATGAGGAAGTCCTCATCGCGGACGTCGACGAAGACCGGGGTGGCCCCGATGGCGTCGATGGCGACGACGGTGGGCGCCGCGGTGTTCGACACCGTGATCACCTCGTCGCCGGGACCCACACCCAGGGCCTGGAGGCCGAGCTTGATCGCGTTGGTGCCGTTGTCGACGCCGACGCAGTGGCTCACCCCGTGGTACGCGGCGAACTCTTCCTCGAAACCGCGGACGCTCTCCCCGAGGACGAGCTGCCCCGACTGGAAGACCTTCTCTACGGCCTCCAGGATGTCGGCGCGCTCCTTCTCGTACTCCAGCAGGTAGTCCCAAACGCGTGTCGTCATCAGCTTGTTGCCTCCGTCAGAGCGCCGACGGTGCGGTCCACCGCCTGGCGCAGGGGAATCTTGGGTGCCCAGCCGGTCGTGGACCGGAATCGGGACGGGTCGATCGTGACGCTGAGGAAGTCGGTGGCCGGGGCGTGATCCGGCGGTGGTACCGATGTCACCGGCACCGGCGCCTTCCCGGTGTGGGCGGCCACCGACTCGGAGATGAGGCGGAACACCTCTCCCAGTTCGTTGCCGGTGCCCGAGCCCAGTACCCAGTACTGCCCGAGCAGCGGCCCCGGATGGTCCATCGCGGCCAGGAAGGCGTCGGCGATGTCCGCCACGTGCACGAGGTCGCGCTTGACCGTGCCGTCGTGCCACATGGTCAGTTCCTCGCCCTTGAGGGCCTTGCGGATCATGAAGGACACCACACCGCGGTCGAACGCGGAGGTGCCCGGCACATGCCCGAAGACCGTGGGCAGCCGCAGGCTGGTACCGCGCACGGTGCCGGCCGCGGTGGCCTCCAGCAGCAGGCGCTCGGCGCGGAGCTTCTGCTCGTCGTAGGGGGTGGCCGGCGCGTCGGGCTCGGTGCCGTCGATCGGCATCTCGGGCGGGGCGCCGATCTGGGAGGCGGCGCCGGCCTGGAGGACCAGCGGCGACAGCCCCGGCGTCGAACCGATGATCCGGACCAGGTCGCGCAGCACCCCGACGTTGACCAGTTCGCTGGCCGGGTCCTCCGCCGCGGCCCGCCAACCACCCGTGTACAGCAGCAGGTTGATGACGGTGTCCGCCCCCGCCACCACCTCGGCCAGTGCCTCACGGACACTCAGATCCGCGGTACGGACCTCGAATTCGGCCACCGAGTCCTCGGGCACCTGGGCGGGCCTGCGGCTGACCGCCCGCACCCGGACCGGCCGGTCCGCGAGGGCCGCGAGCACCGCGGAGCCGACGAAGCCCGAAGCACCCAGGACCACCACCAGCGGCTTCATCGCATGCCTCCGGCGTGGGCCCGGACGAGCCGGCCGTGCTGCCCTGACGGAACGGCGGGCGCGGCCTCCGTCCCGGGTGTGTGCGGCGGTTCCGCGGTGCCCGGTGCCCCGGGCGCGGTGTGCAGGAAGGTCATGGGTGATCTCCCGGTCTGGTGGGTGGCTCGGTCTGGCCGGCAGGGCGGATCGCTTCCACCGGCCGGTTCGGCGGGGCCGCGGTGTCCGCGGCGCAGCTCAGGAACTGGTCGATGTCCTCGGAGAGTTGAGGGATCTGTTCCAGGTGGCAGAAGTGCCCGTACTCGGGGCGGAGCCTGATCTCGGCGCTCGGCAGCCCCTCGTGCAGGGCAGTGGCCCGCTCCACGGGCAGCCCGCCGTCGGTGGTACCTGCCACGACCAGCGTGGGGACCTTGATTCCGGTCAGTGCGAAGGCGCCGGAGGCCACGTACTCCTCGTAGAACACCGGGAAGCCGGTGGAGACCGCCCGTTCGAGTAACCGCTCCTCCATCAGGGTGCGGATCTCGGGGTCCATCCTCGCGGCCTTCGGACCGAGTGTCGCCTCCAGGCCCAGCCGCAGAACCTGCCGGTACAGCCCCAGTAAGCCGTCGTACAGCTCATCGCTGACGGGTAGTGAGGCGGGCCGGTAGACCGGGGCGATCAGCACCACGGCCGAGAGTCCGGCGGGGGGTTCGGTGAGGCGGGACAGATGGCCCAGGAGCACCGTCGCCCCGAAGGAGTGGGCCATCAGGGTCGTGGGCGGCTCCGGTACCAGGGCCAGTCCTCGGGCCAGCCACTCTCCCGGTGTGGCCTCCCTGCGCCACCGGAAGTCGGTGCCGGCGTGCCAGGGCAGTCGGAGCGCGTACGGCGTTCCTCCAGGTAGGCGCGGGGCTATCGGACCCCAGTCCGACCAACTGCCCTCAAGGCCGTGCACGGCCACCACCGGTGGTCCCGTGCCGGGCCCCCGCCACACCTCCAAACCATCCTCGGCTGCCACTCTCAGCCAGTTTCCACCCGTCATCAGGTCCACAGACTTCGAAGGGCGCGGCTGTCTCGGCAGGGTCATCAACTGGCCTTTCCGCAGTACGGTGCTGGCGATTCGGATGCACGGGTACCCATGGTGATGGCGCTGGGGGGCCACCATACGATCGGCGCCGCCGGAAACGGAATCCATATGGGGGTTCACCCATCATCAATGGGGTCCGCAGGATCGCCCGGCGTGAATCACCAGAAATGACCTCGTGCGAACGTTCCCTTGCGCCCGCCGAAAATCCCGGGTGTACTGGGGTGGAACTCCTCGCGCATTCCCACGGGATTCCGCTTCGAGAGGCGTCACGCATGCTCCGGAATCGATGGTGGACCAGGCGTCATACGTGATGTGTAGGCGAATTCCTCGCTCCCGTTCCGGCTGGACAGCGGCTCCGCCCGTACCCGCCCGCACGGGCTCCGCCGCAGGGGCCTCCCGGTGCCGCCGCGGAACCCGCGCGGGAAGGGTACTCCCTTGTGTGCAGGGGCAGTTGGGGCTCGGAAGGTTCGTAGGCTGCCGGGACCGGCTCCCCCACATCCCGTTCCGCACACCGCCCCGTCCGGCCGACCGGTGGGGCCCTCCGGAGACCCTGTGCAGCGTCGTCCCGTACCCCGCCGTCATCACCCGGATCGCCTGTCGCCCTCGCCCCGCCTACTCGAACACAGTTCGCACGACATCGTGGATCAATACCGACAAGGCCGAATTGGGTTCAATACCGGACCGGCGCTGCGGCTCCCGCTCCCTGGGTTTTCTCCCAGGCTGCATACCGGCCGCACACGCTTGCGCAAAAAAGCAATCCGAGATGCCGCCAGGACATCGAGAAATAAGCCGTGCGCGACTTCACCTGCGCCTCCCGGCAAGTATTCCGGAAATCCCCGGATGCGACCCGTTATCCCATTCTCCACAACGTGCCGCACCCGCGCCGAGTTCCCGCACCGCGGTCGCGCCCGCCTCTCCCGGAACCGGCATCTTTCGGCCACACCGCGGGACGATTAGGTTCCTGGCGGTCCCAGGCCGCGGCGCGGACCCTCGGAGCTCCGGGCGGGGTCGGCGCCGGGTGCTCCTCCGGGCCCGGGGGGGGGCGAGCGAAGGACGCATGCCGGCGGGCCCGGTGCTCGGGCGGAAGCGCGGACGCTGATCGACAAGGTCTGCCGTGCCACCCTCTCCGTGCTCGATCCCCGGGACGCGCGTTGGCTGCCCACCACGCCCCGAACTCCCGTAAGTATCAGCGCACTTGGCTGGCGCAACGTCACACCGGATCAGGTGGACCGAGGAGCTGCGCAGGGCAGCGCAACGGCCCCTGACCGAGCGTCTACCCCCCTCTGTCCGTACAAGAGGTCCCCCTGCTGCAAGGCGAGTTGGGCCCATGACCCGTGAGGACGGCCTAACGGCCCCGGCCCCACCTCTTGATCACCAGGGAAGTGGCCGGGGCATCCACGTGTGCGAGGAAAGTGGCTCCGGCCAGCAGAAAGGCCCTGCCGAAGCAGGGCCTCAGGGAGGCGCCCCCGGCAGGACTCGAACCTGCGGCCAAGCGCTTAGAAGGCGCCTGCTCTATCCACTGAGCTACGGGGGCCGGTGGTGGCGGTCCGGGTCCGGCTGGCGGACCTGTGGACTGCCGGGGCCGGGGTCAAGGATAGGGCTCCCGGATCTCTGCCCCAGGTGTTGAGTGTTGCCGCCACTGTGTGGAGGTTCAGTGAAGCGGTCCCGATAATCGCAGTCGGCGGTGAATCCTGCACCGCTTTCGGCCTCTCACGCGCCGGGTGTTGTGCACTCGTTATGCCCCTGTCCCAGTCGTCCCATCCGCCCCGGGTGTCCGGTCGGCACGCAGAAGCGGCCATATGCTTCAGAATGCCGCCAAAATTGGGCATTCTTCGCTTGTGGTGACCTTGGACGTACGGCCTCAGCTCCTCGACGCACTCTCCGCCCTGCGCGACCGTGTCGCCGCCGCGCGTTTCCCGCTGCCGCTGCCGGGAGCGCCACGGGCCCGCGCCAACCGGGCCGAACTCCTCGCACAACTCGACGACTACCTGATGCCGCGACTGAAGAGTCCGGACGCGCCGCTGCTCGCCGTGGTGGGCGGTTCCACCGGTGCCGGCAAGTCGACTCTGGTCAACTCGCTGGTAGGGCGTCAGGTCAGCGAGGCCGGGGTGCTGCGCCCCACGACCCGTACCCCGGTGCTGGTCTGTCATCCGGAGGACCACCACTGGTTCAGCGGGATGCGGGTGCTGCCCGAGCTGGTGCGGGTGTGGGCGCCCCGGCCCGAATCGGCCGACCCCGCCGCGGACGGCACCGGGCTCACCGCCGTGGTCCGCGCCACCGGAGTACACCGCGGCCTGCGCCCCAACTCGCCTGGTACGACGCCCGGTTCGGCCTCCGGTCCCGTACGGGCCGATGTCCGGCGGGCCGAAGGAGGCGGCGTACAGGGGGAGTTGGGGGAGCAGGCCGAGCGTGCGGGGCGGCCTTCGGCGCCGCGGCCGGGTGCCGTGCAACTGCGGATCGAGACCGCCGCCAGCGTGCCCCGCGGAGTCGCCCTCCTCGACGCACCCGACATCGACTCCCTCGTCGCCCAGAACCGCGACCTCGCCGCCGAACTCATCTGCGCCGCCGACGTCTGGATCATGGTCACCACCGCCGCCCGTTACGCCGACGCCGTCCCCTGGCACCTGCTGCGCACCGCCAAGCAGTACGACGCCACCGTGGTCACCGTCCTCGACCGGGTGCCGCACCAGGTGGTCACCGAGGTCTCCCGCCGGTACGCCGCGCTGCTCACCAAGGCGGGGCTCGGCGATCTGCCGCGGTTCACGGTGCCGGAACTCCCCGAGTCGACCGGCGGCGGCGGACTGCTCCCCGGTACCGCCGTCGCCCCGCTGCGCGCCTGGCTCACCCAGCTCTCGCAGGACCCGGAGGCCAGGGCCCGGATCGCGGCCCGCACCGCCGGCGGCGTCATCGACTCGCTGAACGCGCGGATGCCGGAGCTGGCCGGCGCGGTCTCCGCCCAGTACGCGGCCGCGGTGCGGCTCGGCTCCGTCGTGGAGCGCGCGTACGAGCGGGAGGGGGAGCGGGTCGGCGGGCGGCTCAAGGCGGGCGGTGTGCTCTCCGGTGACGCGCTCAAACGCTGGCGCAGCTATCCGCTGGACTGCACCCCGGGCGAGCTCCTCGACGCCCTGGTGGAGGGCCTCACCGCGCTGCTGCTCTGCGGGGTGACCTCGGCCGACGAGCGCATCGCCGAGGGCTGGCGCCGCGACCGGGCCGCCGACCTCCCCGACCTCGCCCCCCAGGACCCGGAGCCCGAGCGCGTCGAGCATCGCATCGGGATGGCGGTCCGCCGCTGGCGCCGGGTGGTCGAGGAGTACGCGGAGGACGAGGTGGCCCGACTCGACCGCAGTACCCGGCAGGCGAAGAACGCGCTGCCCGACCCGGAGGCGGTGGCGGCGCTGCTCGCCGTGGCGCTGCTCGGCGGGCGGCGGGCGCGCACCGCGGGCGAGAAGCTCGCCGAACGGGTGGGCGCACATGGGGCGTTGCGGCTGCGGGACCGCGGCGGGCGGCTGCTGGAGAGGTGCGCGGAGCAGGCGCTGCTGGCCGAACGGGACCGCCGCCTCGCCCCGTTGGACGCGCTGGGCGTCCATGCCGAACCGCAGGCCGAACTGATCGCCGCGCTGTCCGTACTGCAGAGGGAGAGGTGACCGCGGTGACTGCCGTGACCGACCGCAAGGACCCGGCGGAGGGCCCGGACGAGCCGGACACCCCCGCACCCCGCCCGGCCGCCGGGCTCAAGGGGATCAGGGGGGCGCAGGAGGTGGTGCGGGTGGCGCGCGAGAGGCACGGCGAGCGCACGGCCGCCGCCGGGGTGGGCGTCCGGCGCGCGGGGGCGCACGAGGTGCCGGGGGCAAGGGAGTTGGCGGAAACGGAGTTGGCGGGAACGGAGTCGGCGGAACGGCGGGAGCGGGCTGAGCGGTCCGAGCGGGTCGGGTGGGACGACGGGCTGATCGCGCGCCGGTCGCCGGGCGCGCCCCAGGAGGAGGCGCCGGACCCGGTGGACGCCGGACGTGCCGGCAGCGGGGTCGTCGGCGGTGCCGCGTACCGGGAGGTGCTGGATGAGCCGCTGCGGGAACGGCTGGACGCGCTGGGCGAGTTGGTCG
Organism: Streptomyces sp. NPDC058045; assembly: GCF_042885635.1. Lineage (NCBI taxonomy): Bacteria > Bacillati > Actinomycetota > Actinomycetes > Kitasatosporales > Streptomycetaceae > Streptomyces > Streptomyces sp. NPDC058045. The sequence continues at coordinate 136,597 of NZ_JBHVRR010000008.1, forward strand.
GGCTCTCCCGCACCCGGCTGGATCCGCGGGCGCTCGCCGGGGCGGGCCGGGTCCTGGACGAGGCGCAGGCACGGCGCCGGCTCTCCGCCCGGCACACCGTGGTCGCCGTGGCGGGCGCCACCGGAAGCGGCAAGTCCGCACTGTTCAACGCCCTTGCCGGGGTGGCCATTTCGGACACCGGCGTACGCCGTCCCACCACCTCGCAGCCGCTGGCGTGCAGTTGGCCCACGGGCGGCGGCCAGGACGAGAGCGCGGCACTGCTGGACCGGCTGGGCATCCCGGCCCGGCTGCGCCGCCGCCCTCTCCAGGGCGGCACGGCCGACGAGCAGTTCCACGGCCTGATCCTGGTCGACCTGCCGGACCACGACTCCGCTGCGGTCGAGCACCGCGCCCAGGTGGACCGGGTACTCGGCCTGGTGGACGCGGTGATCTGGGTGGTCGACCCGGAGAAGTACGCGGACGCGGCACTGCACGACCGCTATCTGCGGCCGATGGCGGGCCACGCCGAGGTGATGTTCGTGGTGCTGAACCAGACCGACCGGCTCCCCGGCGACGCCGCCGACCAGGTCCTGGACGATCTGCGGCGCCTCCTCGACGAGGACGGGGTGGCCCTCGGCGAGTACGACGAGCCGGGCGCCACGGTGCTCGCCCTGTCCGCGGTCACCGGCAACGGGGTGGGCGTACTGCGGGAGATGCTGGGCCAGTTCGTGACCGAGCGGGGTGCGGCGGGGCGGCGGATCGCCGCCGATGTCGACGCGGCCGCCGCCGAACTGCGTCCGCTGTACACCTCGGCGCGGCCGGTGGGGCTCAGCGAGGAGGCGCGGGAGGAGTTCACCGACCGGCTCGCGGAGGCACTCGGCGCCACGGCCGCCGGGGAGGCCGCCGAGCGTGCCTGGCGGCGCAACGCGGGCCGGGCGTGCGGCACTCCATGGCTGCGGCTGTGGCGCTGGTACCGCACGATCCGCGACCCGCAGGCCGCGGCGGCCGGGATGCGGCCGCTGCCCGCGGAGGAGGAGAGCACCGCGCGCCAGCGCGTCGAGCAGGCCGTGCGCACCGTCTCGGACCAGGCCGCGGACGGACTGCCCGCGCCCTGGGCGCAGTCGGTACGGGAGGCGGCGGGCCGTGGGGCGCACGGGTTGCCGGAGGCGCTGGACGAGTTGGCGGAGGGGCAGACGGCGCCGATGCAGCGCCCGCCGCGGCCCGGTTGGTGGCCGCTGGCGGTGCTGACGCAGGCGGTGATGACGCTGTTGCAGATCGCGGGCGGGCTGTGGCTGGTGGGGCAGATCGCCGGGGTGTGCCCGCCGGATCTGGGGGTTCCGGTCCTGCTGATGCTGGCCGGGATCGTGGGTGGCCCGCTGGTCGAGTGGGCCTGCCGGCTGGCGGCTCGCGGCCCTGCCAGGCGCTACGGCGAGGAGGCGGAACGCAGACTCCGGGAGGCCGCGGCGGGCTGTGGCCGGGCCCGCGTCCTCGATCCGGTCTCGGCGGAACTGCTGCGGTATGCGGAGGTCCGCGAGCAGTACGTGCGGGTGACGGGCGCGGTGCCGGTCGGGGGTTGAGGGGAGGCTGAGGGAGGGGGAGGGGGCGGGTTCACTCGCGGGGGTGGCGGGGTTTTCCACAACTCGCTTGCTGTCCACAGGCCTCAGCGGGCCCCGTCGGATCGGTGCACGCTGTGGTCATCCGGAGGCCGAGCGGCTGTCCGGACCGGTCGCCGATCGTCGGCGGCCGGTGCACCCAGCACGCGAGTAGAGGAAGAAATGAGGGGGCGGCGATGAGCGAGACGATGGTGGCCGTGACGGGGAATGTGGCGACGGCGCCGGTCTATCGGGAGACGCCGGGCGGTGGGGTGGCCAGGTTCCGGCTGGCGGTCACCGCCCGGCACCGGGATCGCACCGGTGAGGGCTGGGTCGACGGGCACACCAATTTCTTCACGGTCTGGGCCTGGCGGTCACTCGGAATCAATATCTCGGCCTCCCTGTCGGTGGGTGATCCCGTCCTGGTGCAGGGCCGGTTGAAAGTACGGGACGAGGAACGGGGCGGGCAGCGGTGGTCGTCCGCCGATATCGAGGCCCAGGCGGTGGGGCACGATCTGACCCGCGGCACCTCGGCATTCCGCAGGATCCGCGGGGACGGGGCGGCGGCGCCACCGGTCGACGCCGCGCCATCGGCGGACGAGCGGGAGCAAGCCCAACAGCCGGGTGTGGAAGGGGAGTTGGCGGCAGCGGGGGCCTCGACGGCGGCACACTCGCCGACTCGCACCCCGGGCAGCGGGGCGGCTGGTAATGCGGCGCGCAATGCGATGCGCGGCTCCGGTCGCGGCTCCCCTCGTACCACTGGCCGTTCTTCTGTTTCGGCGACTCAACTCGCCCTGGATTAAGCCCCGTTGGCGTGAAAACGCGGTGGCGCCGCTCGGGGTGGGCGGGGCCGGGCGGTGTCCGAAGTGTGGGCTTTCGCGGCCTGTGGGTCATTGATTTATCGATAACCCCTGCTCGCGGCCGGTGTATTCGATAACGATTGCGAGTCGGAACGGTTATTCGAAGGTATGCGTGGGGATCGCGTTGCTCCTGGGTTCCTAGGATGCCGGGCGTAGCTCACGGGGCATCTGATTTTGCCGGCGGGAATTGACCATCCCCCAGGTCAACGCATCCCGCCCGAAGGGGAATTCTGTGTTTTCTGCTCTCTCTGCACATCGGCGCGGTGGTATGCGGCTGGCCGCGGCCACCCTGGTGTCGGGACTGGCCGTTGCCGGGTCGATAGCCGGAGCGGGTTCGGCCGCCGCCGATGACGCGCCGCAGCAGCACGGTGGTGCCACCGCCACCATCAACGGGCTGAAGACCGCCGGCCCCGCCGTGATCCATGCCGAGGAAGGGGACCAGAGGGTCTCCGCCGGTCTCTTCGAGATGACCGTGAAGGACGGCGGCACACTTCAGACGTACTGCATCGACATCCACAACCCGACCAAACCGGACGCCAGTTACCAGGAGACCCCCTGGAGCGGGACCTCGCTGGCGGGCAACGCGGACGCCGGAAAGATTCGCTGGATTCTGCAGAACTCCTACCCCCAGGTGAACGACCTGGCGCAGCTCGCCAAGAACGCGGGTGTGCCGGGCCTCACCGACAAGGACGCCGCGGCCGGCACCCAGGTGGCCATCTGGCGCTACTCGGACCACGCGAAGGTCGACGCCCTCGGTGAGAACGCGGAGAAGCTCGCGGACTACCTGGAGCGGAGCGCTCAGAACGCCGCCGAGCCCAAGGCGTCCCTGAGCCTGGAGCCGAACGCGGTCTCCGGTCACGCGGGGGAGAAGCTCGGCCCGGTCACCGTGCACACCAACGCCCGGCAGGTCACGGTCACGCCGCCCGCAGAGGCGGCGGCCGGCGGCGTGAAGATAGTCGACAAGACCGGCAAGCCGGTCACCTCCGCGGCCGACGGCAGCGAGATCTACTTCGACGTCCCCGAGGACGCGCAGAACGGCAGCGCCGCGCTGAGCGTCCAGGCCTCCACCACCGTCCCCGTGGGCCGGGCCTTCGCCTCCGAGAGCCGGAGCCAGACGCAGATCCTGGCCGGCTCCAGCCAGTCCACCGTCTCCGCGCAGGCCACCGCCACCTGGGCCGACCGGGGTCCGATCCCGGCCGTCTCCGCGGAGAAGAACTGCGCCAAGGGCGGCCTGGACATCACCGTCGCCAACAAGGGCGACCAGCCCTTCGGCTTCGACCTCAAGGGCGTCAAGCACACCATTGCCGCGGGCAAGTCCCAGACGGTGACGATCCCGCTCAAGGAGGACCAGGCCTACGACTTCAAGATCACCGGGCCCAACGGCTTCGAGAAGCGCTTCCAGGGCGTCCTTGACTGCAAGACGCAGAGCGGCGGCGGTACCGGTGGCGAAACCCCCGCCCCGTCGTCCCAGCCGAGCGCGGCCTCGGCCGGCGGCACCGGCGGCGGTGACCTCGCGGCGACCGGTTCGTCCAGCGCCACCCCGGTGATCGCCGGTATCGCGGTCGCCCTGCTGGTGGTCGGCGGCGGCGCGGTCTTCCTGGTCCGCAAGAAGAAGGCCCCGGCCCAGCACTGACCCGGCCCGCACCGGCCGCCCGGTGCACCCGCACCGGCTCCCCGGTGCGCCGACGGCCCCGGCCCCGCCCCCAGCGGCGGCCGGGGCCGTCCCCTCACTCCCGCACGTCTCGCTCCCGTACGCGCGTGTCACTCCCGCACCCCGGGGACCAGCCGGTTTTCGGCTTGGGTGCCGGGTACGGCAAGATGGGTGTGTCTGCCCTCACGCGGCGGAGTCGGGTTACTGACACTTGCAGGATTCAAGCTGCCGGACGGTTTCTTTTGGCTGAGTTCATTTACACCATGCGCAAGGCGCGCAAGGCGCACGGCGACAAGGTGATCCTCGACGATGTGACGACCAGCTTCTACCCGGGAGCGAAGATCGGCGTCGTCGGGCCGAACGGCGCCGGCAAGTCCACGATCCTCAAGATCATGGCCGGGCTTGAGCAGCCGTCCAACGGCGACGCCTTCCTCTCCCCCGGGTACACGGTCGGCATCCTGCTGCAGGAGCCGCCGCTGACCGAGGAGAAGACCGTCCTGGAGAACGTCCAGGAGGGTGTCGCCGAGATCAAGGGCAAGCTCGACCGGTTCAACGAGATCGCCGAGCAGATGGCGACCGAGTACACCGACGAGCTGATGGAGGAGATGGGCAAGCTCCAGGAGGAGTTGGACCACGCCAACGCCTGGGACCTCGACGCCCAGCTCGAACAGGCCATGGACGCCCTCGGCTGCCCGCCCGGCGACTGGCCGGTGGACAACCTCTCCGGTGGTGAGAAGCGCCGCGTCGCGCTCTGCAAGCTGCTGCTGGAGCAGCCCGACCTGCTGCTCCTCGACGAGCCCACCAACCACCTGGACGCCGAGTCGGTGAACTGGCTGGAGCAGCACCTCGCCAAGTACCCCGGCACCGTCGTCGCCGTCACCCACGACCGGTACTTCCTGGACAACGTCGCCCAGTGGATCTGCGAGGTCGACCGCGGCCGCCTCTTCCCCTACGAGGGCAACTACTCCAAGTACCTGGAGACCAAGCAGGCCAGGCTCAAGGTCGAGGGGCAGAAGGACGCCAAGCGCGCCAAGCGCCTCAAGGAGGAGCTGGACTGGGTCCGCTCCAACGCCAAGGGCCGGCAGGCCAAGTCCAAGGCGCGGCTGGCCCGTTACGAGGAGATGGCGGCCGAGGCCGACAAGATGCGGAAGCTGGACTTCGAGGAGATCCAGATCCCGCCGGGCCCCCGCCTGGGCAGTGTCGTGGTCGAGGTCGAGAAGCTCGGCAAGGCCTTCGGCGAGAAGGTGCTCATCGACGACCTGTCCTTCACCCTGCCGCGCAACGGCATCGTCGGTGTGATCGGCCCCAACGGCGCCGGCAAGACCACCCTGTTCAAGATGATCCAGGGCCTGGAGGAGCCGGACTCCGGCAGCATCAAGGTCGGCGAGACCGTCAAGATCTCCTACGTCGACCAGGGCCGCGCCAACATCGACCCCAAGAAGACGCTGTGGGCCGTCGTCTCCGACGAGTTGGACTACATCAACGTCGGCCAGGTCGAGATGCCGTCCCGTGCCTACGTCAGCGCCTTCGGCTTCAAGGGCCCGGACCAGCAGAAGCCGGCCGGGGTGCTCTCCGGCGGTGAGCGCAACCGCCTCAACCTCGCGCTCACCCTCAAGCAGGGCGGCAATCTGCTCCTCCTCGACGAGCCGACCAACGACCTCGACGTGGAGACCCTGTCCTCGCTGGAGAACGCGCTGCTGGAGTTCCCGGGCTGTGCCGTGGTCGTCTCCCACGACCGCTGGTTCCTGGACCGGGTGGCGACGCACATCCTCGCCTACGAGGGCGACTCCAAGTGGTTCTGGTTCGAGGGGAACTTCGAGTCGTACGAGAAGAACAAGGTGCAGCGGCTGGGAGCGGACGCGGCGCGGCCGCACCGGGCCACGTACAAGAAGCTCACCCGGGGCTGAGGCGGTCGGATCGTGGCTCGGCACATTTACCACTGCCCCCTGCGCTGGGCGGACATGGACGCCTTCGGGCATGTCAACAACGTGGTCTTCCTCCGCTATCTGGAGGAGGCCCGGATCGACTTCATGTTCCGGATCCGGCCGGGGGACGGCTCACCGTCGTTCGCCGGCGGGTCCGTCGTGGCCCACCATGAGATCGACTATCTGCGGCCGCTGGTGCACCGGCACGCGCCGGTCGTCATCGAGTCCTGGGTGACGAAGATCAACGCGGCCTCGCTGACCATCGCCTACGAGATCAAGGACGGCGAGGGCACCGGGGAGGACGCCGGGCAGACCTATGTCCGCGCCGCCACCGTCGTCGTGCCGTACGAGCTCGCGGAGCAGCGGCCGCGGCGGCTCACCGACGAGGAGCGGGAGTACCTGGAGAAGTACCAGGACTCGGAGACGCTCGCCGCATGAGCGTGCCGCCCCGGCCGCTGCACTTCGACGACGCCACGGAGGCGGCCGATCTGGCCGCCTTCCTGGCCCGGCTGATCCACTACGACCGGGCCGCCGCGGTCCGGTTGCAGGCCGCGGGCGGCACGCTCGCCGTCTTCGGCCGCCCCCCGTCCTTCGAGGTCCTCGCCGTCCGCACGGCCCGCCTCGCCGCCCCGTACGGGGACGGGTCCGGTGTCGCGCTGGACCGCACGGTGTCCGCGGGCGAACTGCTGGAGTCCGTCGCGGAGGAGACCGGTACCGCCCGGGTTCCGGACGCGGTCACCGGTCCGCCGTGGGCCGGGCTGCTGCCGCCACGTGGCGGCTGGCGGCCGGAGCCGGGGCTGCCGGCGGCCGCCGCACTGCACTCCGCGGTCACCGGGGCGGTCGCCGAATTCCGCGGCCGTACCGAGGCGTTGCCGCCCGAGCGGCGGACCCGGGACGAACTCGACCGGATCGGGCGGCAGTTGTGGTCCCGCCCGGTGGGGGACACCGCGCTGCCGCTGCGCGCGGTGCACGCCGCGCACGCCCTGCGCTTCCTGCGCCCACCGGCCCCCGGCGCCGAACCGCCGACCCTGCACGCCGCGGACAACTGGCTGCGGCTGCGCACCCCGTACGGCTCGGTCGCGGTACGCCGCTCGGGGCTGGTCCATCTGCCGGTCACCCCGGCCTGACGTCACGTGTCCGCTGCCGGAGCGTTCTCCGCTGAGCCGGTGTCCTCCGGGCGGTCGGGCCAGATGCCTATGTGGTCCGGTTCGAGTTCCAGCAGGACGCGGTCGCGCATGTCGAGGGCCTGGGTGTAGTCGGCGGGGAGTTGGAGGCGGCCGGCGCGGTCCAGCATCGCGTACTCGCGGGCCACCAGCGCCTCCTGGCCGGTCGCCGCGTCCACCTCGGTACGGCGCAGCACCTCGGTGGACGTACGGCCGTCCCGGATGGCGACGGTGCGCCGGACCTCCTGGGCCACCGCCTGGTCATGGGTGACGATCACCACCGTGGTGCCGAGCTGCTCGTTCGCCGTGCGGAAGGCGGCGAAGATCTGCTCGGCCGTGGCCGAGTCCAGTTCGCCGGTGGGCTCGTCCGCGAGCAGGACCCGCGGCTCGTTGGCCAGGGCCACCGCGATGGCCACCCGCTGCTGCTGACCGCCGGACATCTCCTGCGGACGCCGGCCGCGGCACTCCGCAACCGACAGCAACTCCAGGAGTTCCAGGGCCCGTTCGGCACCGGCCCGGCGGGCGTGGCGGCCGCCGCGGAGCCGCATCGGCAGTACCACGTTCTGGGCGGCCGTCAGATACGGCAGCAGATTCCGGGCGGTCTGCTGCCAGACGAAGCCGACGACCTCCTGGCGGTAGCGCAGCCGGTCCCGGGCGTTCATCGCCATCAGATCGCGGCCGGCGACCTTCGCGGCGCCCGCGGTCGGCTCGTCGAGACCGGCCAGGATGTTCATCAGCGTCGACTTGCCGCTGCCGGACGCGCCCACCAGGGCCATCAACTCGCCCTCCCGGACGAGGAGATCGAGCCCCTGGAGGGCCTGCACCTCGACCCCGTCCAGGGTGAAGATCCGCACCAGCCGGTCGCAGCTGATCAGGGCGTCGTGGCCGTAGCCGGGTTGGGCGCGGCGGGAGGCGGCGCGTCGCTCCAGCTCGGCGAGGGTGGGGACGGTGGTGGTCGGCTCGGTCATCGTCGGACCTCCTGCGGGGGCGCCTGCCGGCGGGGTGCGGGAGCGGTTGGCTCGGTGTGGGGTGCTGGGGGGTGCGGGGTGTGGTGGCTCGGGTTTGCGCAGTTCCCCGCGCCCCTGGGAAAGATCGCGCAGTTCCCCGCGCCCCTGGGTGGGACCTCGTCCCTGGGTGGGATCGGGCCGGAGGGAGAAATGGTGGGTGGGAACCGGGTCATGGGGCGTCCCCCGCTCGTAGTTCTGTTACGGCGCCTCGGCGGCCGGTCCACCAGGCCTGGGTTGTTGCCACCAGGAGGGTCACTGTCAGGACTGCGGCGGCGGGGAGGAGCAAGGAGGGCCAGTGCAGGGCGAGTTGGACGGTGGTGATGCGTGGGTCGTGGGTGGTGGCGGCGAAGGCCACGGCGGTGAGGTCCATGCCGGGGGAGAGCAGGAGTACCGCGGCCCAGCCGGTCGCCGCTCCGCCGAGCGCTGCCAGCAGGGCGCCGGGAAGGGCTTCGAGGATCAGCAGTCGCCGGCCCTGGGCGCGGGTCAGGCCCATGGTGCGGAGCCGGGCCAGCAGTGCGCGGCGTTCGGGGGCGGCGCGGGCCAGGGACAGCAGCAGGGCGAGCAGGGCGAAGCCGGCGCCCGCCGCGACGGCCGCCGTGTAGAGGCGTTCCGCCCCCCGCTGCATCGGGGAGTCCGCGAACCGCTCCCGTTCCTGGGCGCGTACCAGGACCGAGGCGTCCCGTCCGGCGGCCTTCCGCAGGGCGCCGGGGTCGGGGTGGTCGCCGGTGAGGAGGAGTGCGGTGGGCGCGAAGTGCGGGTCGAGTCCGGCCGCGTCCACCACCAGGAAGTCCCTGCCGAGGACCGCCGGGGTCGCCTCGCGGACGGTGCTGATCCGTACCGTGAACTCGTACCCGTCGGCCCTCATCCGCACCGGGTGACCGGTGCCGTAGCGTTCGGCGACGGAGGGGGAGGCCAGGGCCGGGAGCGGGGCGCCGGGGGTGCGGTGCAGGGCGGTGGCCGGGAACGGGCCGAGGCCGGTGCGCCGGGCCAGTTCCGCGTACCGGGCGGGCCGTACCCCGGCCAACGGCACGGTGGGCTGGTCGAGTTCGTCGTCCGCGGTGGTCGCCTTGTACGAGATGGTCAGCGCCTGCGCCTCCCGTACGCCCGGCAGGTGCCGTAGGCGCTCGGCCTTCCCCGCGGGTATCTCCTCGGGGAACTCGACGCGGGCGTCGGCGCCGGTGGCGAGCAGGGCCGCCTGGTCCCGGGCGCGGTCCATCCCGCTCAGTACCGCTCCGCCGAACGCGGCCGTGGCCAGCGCGGTGAGCAGCGCCAGCAGGGGCAGTACGGCGGTGGCGGTGCCGGAGCGTCCGGCGCGGGCCAGGGCGAGGGGGCCGAGGGCGCCGCGCAGCCGGGACGCGGGGCGGGCCGCCCAGCGCAGCGGTGGCGGCAGCAGGCGGACCAGGGCCAGTGCGGCGATCACCGCGACCAGGGCCGGGGCGGGCGCGGCCAGTCCGCCGCTGCCCGCACCGCCGCGGCGCAGCGCGAGGACGGCGCCCACCGCCAGTACCAGCACGGTGAGTTCGGCGACCAGGCGGTGGCGGGAGGGGCGGGCGGAGGCGGCGTCGGCACGTGGGTCGTGCAGCCGGACCACCCGGTGTGCGGTGATGGCGCGCAGGGCGGGGGCGGCCGAGGCGACCAGGACCACCGTGGCGGCGGCGGCCGCCGACGGCCACAGCCGGGCGTCCGGCAGTGCCAGCCGGGCAGCGAGCCAGCCCACCGCACCCGCCGGTACCGCCACCACCGCGGACTCGGCGAGCAGCCGACCGGCGAGCCCGCGCAGCGACACCCCGCGGGCCCGCAGCAGTGCCAGTTCGGCGCGGCGGCGGCTCATCGCGAGCCCGCTCGCGGTCATCAGCACCACCCCGGCCACCGTCCCCGCGCCGCAGGCGGCGACCGCCACCACGGGGGTGATGCCGCCGCGGAGCGCGCCGAAGGCGGTGAGCAGATCGTCCAGTTCGGTGCTCGCGGTGGTGGCCGCGCCGGTGGTGTTCCGGATCCGTGCCAGCGCCGGTCCGTCCGTCACGGACGCCAACGAGGAGTTCAGCGCGGGCAGTTGGCGGGCGGTCAGCCGTGCGGTGTCGGGGGCGACGGACCAGTAGCGGTACGGGTTGCCGGGGGTGCCCAGCATCACCGGTGCGGCGTCCGGCGCCAGCAGCAGGCCGCCCACCCAGTACTTCGGCGGATTCATGTCCGGGCTCTGCACCCGCACCAGGGCCGGGGTGCGCAGGATCGGCTCCACCGACCACCAGGAGCCCTTCGGCCGCAGCGGTTTCACCAACCCGGTGACGCGCACCCGGAGTGGGGAGCGGCTCACGCCCGGCAGATGGATCACCGAGCCGACCCGGATATGGAGTTTGCGGGCGGTCTCCTCGCTGACCGCGGCCTCCACCTGGCCGGTGCGCGCGGTGACCGTGCCATCCGTCCTCGGCAGCCGGCCGGAGGTGACCCGGCCGTGCCGGGCCAGCCGGTCCTGCGCCACCAGCATCATCCGCGCCGGCAGCCCGCTCGGCTGCGGCAGCCAACTGTCGGCCGCGATCAGCTTGTTGTAGGTGACCACCCCGTACCCGGACTCGTCGGCGTCGGCCGAGAGCGGGGGCCGCAGCCGGGTGCGGATCGCGGTGTAGTCCTTGCGCAGTTCGGCGCCGCGCAGGGACGCCTCGGCCTCCGGTCCGCTCTCGGAGCCGCCGCCCCCGTCCTCCAGCCGGATCGCCGACCGGTTCGGCGACGCCTCGGACACGGTGCGCCGCAGTCCCGCGTCCTGGTAGGCGTCCACGGCGCGCGGGAACGCGGCGGCCAGACCCGCGGTGACCAGCACCAGCAGGGCCAGCGCGATCGCCGCACCGGGCGCGGCCCGCAGCCGGGTCCGCACCCAAGGGACCCGGGCCCCCCGAAGGGTGGACCGGGCCGGTATGGGCCGGTGGGTGCCGGACTCGGGTGTCCGCGCGGCGGTCGCCGGGCGCTCGTTTTCGCTGCCCGGGGTCTCGCCGGGTGGGCGGCTGGGCATCTCACTCGCCTCCTCGGCTGCGGAGCGTGGTCGCGGGGGCCGCCCGGCGCAGCGCCAGTACCGCGGTGATCGCCACAGGGGCGGCGGCGACCGCGGCGAGCAGCAACGCCACCTGGCCCGGCGCCAGTTCGACCAGCACCGGGGGCACCGGCCGGGTGGCGCGCGGAGTGAGGACCACCAGGGGGACCACCGCCCGCGCCAGCACCGTGCCGAGGGCGGCGCCCACCGCCAGGGCCAGCGCCAGCAGCACCCCGTACTCGACGGCGACGGTGCGGGCCAGGCGGCGGCGGGTGGTGCCCAGGGCGCGCAGTACGGCGAACTCATGGCCGCGTTCCCGCAGTGATCCGGCGCAGCCCACCGCGAAGCCCACCGCGGCGAGCACCACTCCGGCGGCGGTCGCCGCGAAGAAGGCGGCCTCCGGCCCGGCGCCCAGCGGATCGTCCCGCAGCAGCCGCGCCGTCTCGTCCCGTACCAGCACCTGGGCGGGGTCGATCTCCGGCTGGGCGCGGAGGGCGGCCGCGGCCTGTGCCGAGTGGCCGGGCGCGGTGCTCAGCCACCACTCGGAGGGGGCGGTGCCGCGGCCCTCCTGCTGGCTCAGCAGCCGGTTCAGGGCGCGCAGATCGAGCAGCAGCCCGCCGCCGTCACCGCTCAGCGGATCCGCCCCGGGCGCCGCGTCCCCGTCCGCCTGCTCACCCTCGTCCCGCGCCGGCCCCACCGCCGCGACCCCGGGCCCGGTGGTCGGCAACTCCCGTACGGTGCCCACCACATGGACCCGTACGGTGGCCGAGCCGAACGGTACGTCCAGGCGCTGCCCGGGGCGGGCGCCCGCGGAGGTCAGGAAGCGGTCGCTGGCCACCGCCGGTACTTCCTTCAACTGCCCGGCGCGCGGCAGCAGTTGCACCGTCAGCGTCGGCACCTGCCCCTGCCGGAACAGCTCCCGCGGCACAAAACCGGTGCCGTACGACACGGTGAGCGCCGATCCGTCACCGCCGCCCAGGGCGGGGGAGGTGGGGCGGGCGCCGGAGTCCGCGCCGGTGGTGGTGGCGTCCGTGGACACGGCGGCCCGCCAGTCGCGCCCCGGGCGCACCGCCGCGTCCGCGCCGACCGCGGTCAGCCCGTCCAGCGTCAGCCGGTGCCGCTCCGAGTGCTCCGGCGGCTGCTGCTCGTCCACATCGACACCGGTCAGATACAGCGGCTCCGCCGGCCGCGCCCCCGCCCCGCCCAGCGCCACCGCCAGCCGGTGCCGCCGCCCGTCGACCGGCACATCACCCGCCGACAGCCGGTACGGGATGCCGTAGCGGTCCTCGACGGTGAGCGTCAGATTCGCGTCCGAACCGGCGGGGGAGGCGGCGCCGTCGGAGCCCGCGCCGGCCCGTACGGTGAACGCCAGCCCGGTGGCCCCCTTCGGCAGCCGCACGCCCCACGGCTTCCCGGCCCGCCCCGGGTCGGCCTGCGCCGCCGCCCGGTCCGCGGGGCCGTCCGCCAGATCCCGCCGCAGCAGCATCCCGTCGGCGGCGTGCCGGGTGTCCAGCGCCAGGACCGAGGCCAGCCGGTCCCCGGACAGCGGCATCGACGCCCGGACCGCGGGCGCCGCGTCCCGCACCCCGGGCAGCGCCGCGAAGACCCCCGCCCCGCCCAACTCGGTACCGCCCGGCACCCGCACCCGCAGCGCGGCGCCCACCGCGAAATCGGCCTGGTCCCGCTGCGAACGGTCCCAGGACGCGCCCTGCCCGATCGCCAGCATCCCCATCGCCACCGCCAGCACCAGCAGCAGCACCGGTCCCGCGCCGCGCCCCGGCCGGCGGCTCAACTGCCAGCCCGCCAGCGCCCCCGCGAGCCCCCGCCCGCGGGCCGCCCGCCGCTCCGCCAGCCGCACCACCGGCGGCAGCAGCCGCAGCGTCAGCACGGTGCCCGCGAGCAGCGCCAGCGCCGGAGCCACCACCAGCAGCGGATCCACCCCGAGCGTCCCCGAACGGTCCCCGCTGAGCGTCCCCGAACCCGAAGTACGCCCCCGCAACTGCCAGTACGCGACGGCCGCCACCACCAGCAGCCCGATATCGGCCCCGGCCCGCAGCGGCGCGGGCAGCGCCCGCGCCCGGCCCGCCCGCTCCCGCCCCGCGGACCAGGCGGGCAGCGCCACCGCGAGGGCGCAGCCCAGTGCCGCCGCCACCGAAGCCGCCCACACCGTGCCGCTGCCCGCGCCGACCGGGTCCAGCCCGATCCGCGCCAACTCGCCCCGCCCGCCCAGCAGTCGGGTCAGCGGCCCGGCGAGCAGCGGGGCGCACACCGCGGCCGGCAGCGCCAGCAGCAGCGCCTCCGCCCCCGCCAGCGCCGCGAGCCGCCGCCCGGAGGCGCCACGCGCCCGCAGCAGCCGGGTCTCCTCGGTGCGTTCCACCGTCAGCAGCCGCGCCACCAGCAGCAGCGCGCACCCGGCGAGCAGCACCAGTTGCAGTGCGACCACCAGCAGCGTGGACCGCGCCACCAGCAGCGCCCGTTCGGCCCGGTCCAGCACCCCCGGCAGGGCGGTGGACGCGCTCGCCCCGGGCAGCTCGGCGTCATGCTCCAGCGCCTTGGCGCCGTCCCGGGCCGCGGTGCGCAGCGCGCCGATCCGGTCCGCGGTCAGCGTGGAGAAGTCCGCCGCCGCCAGCCACGCCGTCTCCCCGGCGCTGACCCGCCCGTCCAGCACACTCCGGTCCGCGAGCAGCGGCCCATAGGTGGTGAAGGTCCCCTTGGCCACGCCCCGGCCGCCCGACTCGTCGAGCTGCCAGTACGGGTCCGCGGGCCGCGCCGGGCGGTAGGTACCGGTGATCCGCACCCGCACCCGGGGCCCGTCCAGCCGGTCGGCGAGGGTGAGCCGGGCGCCGGGCTTGAGGTGGAGGCCGCGGGCGGCGTTCTCCGGCAGCGCCACCTCCAGCGGGCCGTGCCCCGCCGGGCCGGGACGGCGGCCCGCCGTCATCCGCACCCGGTCCGCCTCCAGTGCCGCGAACCGCGTCAGATCCGGATCGCCACCCCGCTCCCCGGCCGGCCGCAGCGACCGCGGCAGCGCGTACGGGCCGGAACGGACCAGGCTGTGCACCCGCACCGGCAGTCCGTCGAAGGCGCGCTGCGCCGAGCGCCGTACCGCCTCCGAGGCCGCGGCCCGGTCCTCGGCGGTCATCGGGGCGGTCACTTCGAGCGGGGTCCCGGCGGCGTCCCGGGTGCGCAGGGTGTGCCGCAACGAGGCGTCCGCGACAGAGGAGTTGAAGGCGGTGAGCGCCGCCAGGACCGCACACGTCAGCAGCACCGCGAGCAGGGCCGCCGCGAGCAGCAGCCGGTGCGCGCGCACCCGCAGTAGAACGAACCCCGTCAAGCCCAGGCCCCCCGTGTCCTCAGCGCCACGGCACGCCCCCGCGCCCCGCGCACTCCCACCCGGCCCCTGCCACGGCCGAAGCCGCGCTCAGTCGTAACGCCCCCCGGCGGCGGCTAGATCGTGCCACCCCGCCCACCCGTTGCGGAAGGGGTCGACGGGGCCCGGATGCCGGATAACGGATGCCGGACAGCGGATATCGGGCGTTCGGGGCGGAGGGGGCTAGGCCGTGTCGTTTGGATCTCCGTGGAGCAAGGAGCGGGTCCTGGTGCGTGCTCTCGGTGTGCCGGCCGGACTCCCTCGTACTGGACGTACTTGGGTGTTCGGCCGGTGCAGCGAGTGGGGGCACCTCCCAGCGGTAGCTGGGGGAGCGTGCCAGGGCCCGCGACGCCACGGAGATCCAAACGACACGGCCTAGGTCAGTCGGCTGTGTTGATCATCGAGGCGGCGGCGTAGGTCAGGTACTTCCAGAGGGTCTGCTCGTGCTCCTCGGGCAGCCCCAACTCGTCCACCGCGACCCGCATATGGGCCAGCCAGGCGTCATGCGCCGCGCGGTCCACCCGGAACGGCGCGTGCCGCATCCGCAGCCGGGGATGGCCCCGCTGCTCGCTGTAGGTCGTCGGCCCGCCCCAGTACTGCATCAGGAACAGCGTGAAACGCTCCTCCGCCGGCCCCAGATCCTCCTCCGGATACATGGGACGCAGCAGCGGATCCTCCGCCACCCCCTGGTAGAAGCGGTGCACCAGTCGCCGGAAGGTCTTCTCGCCGCCGACCTGCTCGTAGAAGGTCTGCTCCTGCAGTGTGCCGCGCCGGATATCGTTCACGCCGTCCATCGTCTCAGACCGGCCGTACCAGGACCCGGGACCTAAGACCCCGTCCCGGCCCGCCGGATGCCCACCGGGTATCGCATACCGGGGCATAGCGCAGCACAGTGGATATATGGCCGACATCGCCCCGGGCAGCGACGAGGACGAGGCGCGCATCGCCCGCGCCGGACTCGTCCGCCAGATCGACGCCGCCGGCGCCTGGGCCGAGGACCCCGCCTGGCGGACCGCCTTCACCGAGATCCCCCGCCACCTCTTCGTGCCCTACTACTACGTGGGCGTCGGCGGCGGCTACCGGCGGCTGTGGGGCGAGGACCCCGACCCGGCGCAGCACACCCGCTGGCTCCGCGGCGCCTACGCCGACACCGCCCTCGCCACCCGGGTCCGCGACGGCGAACTCGTCTCCTCCAGCAGCCAGCCCTCCCTGATGGCACTGATGCTCACCGCACTCCGCGTCCAGGACCAACCACCCAGCCGCGTACTGGAGATCGGCGCCGGCAGCGGATACAACGCGGCCCTCCTCGCCCACCGCCTCGGCGACGAGCAGGTCACCACCATCGACCTCGACCCGGAGATCACCGCCACCGCCCGCGAACACCTCGCCGCCGTCGGCCGCCACCCACACGTCGTCACCGGGGACGGCGCCCGCGGCTGGCCGGCCCGCGCCCCCTACGACCGGATCATCGCCACCTGCACCCTGGCCACCGTGCCCCGCGCCTGGCTCGCGCAGTGCCGGCCGGGCGCCCTCGTCCTCACCCCCTTCGCCACCGGCCTTCTGCTGCTGCGGGTCCAGGACGCGGAGCACGCCGAGGGCCGCTTCCTCGACACCTCCGCCTTCTTCGTGCCGCTGCGCGGCACGAGCCCGCCCCCCGAGGACACCCGCGAACCGGCCGGCCTGCCGCGCCGCGCACTCCGCCACGACCTCTTCCGCTTCCTCCTCGCCCTCACCGGGCACCGCCTCACCCCCCAGGAGGCCCTCGCCCTCTGGCACCAGGAGCACCACCCCGAACGCGCCCGCTACGGGGTGAGCGTCCGCGGCCCCGAGGCCTGGGCCTGGCTCGACGACCCGGAGGGCCCGTACACCTGGCGCCTGTGACCCGGTGCTCCCCGGTCCGGAACGCGTCGACGGGGGGCCCCCCGCGGGGGGCCCCCCGCGCCGGGGGGGGGGGCGGCCGGGCGCCCCGGGGGGTGGGGTGGGGGTGTTATAAAAAAAAACCAGCCCCCCAGACACA
>NZ_JBHVRR010000008.1:153189-168457 GCF_042885635.1 Streptomyces sp. NPDC058045
TACACTCGAATTTCGGGGGCCCGCTTCTTTTGTTTATACCCCCCCCCGGGGCGCCGGGCCCCGGGGCCCCCCCGGACCGCACCGCGCCGCGGGCGCCCCCCGGGGGGGGCCCCGCCGTCGACGGTGGTGCTGCCGCCGGTCAGCCGCGGCGGATGGTGATCGTCGTCCAGGCGCCCACATGCACCCGGTCGCCGTCCTGCAACGGGATCGGCACGAACGGCTGGATCGGCTCGTCGCCGCCGTTCACCGTGGTGCCGTTGGTCGAGTTCTGGTCGACCACCGCCCAGGAGCCGTCCGGCTGCTGCACCAGCACCGCGTGCTGATGCGAGACACCCGGATCCTCCGGCGGTGTGGACAGGTCGATGTCCGGGATGTCACCGGTGGAGTTCCGGCGGCGCCCGATGGTGACCTGGTTGCCGCTGAGCGGCCGCTGCTGCTCCGGCGAGTAGGCGGGCAGGTTGAGCCCCGTCGCCTCCGGGCCCGACCGGTGCATCATCGCCATGAAGTAGTCCCGGTCCGGCCCGATCGTCGCGGTCCAGCCGACCGGAGCCTGCCCCTGCGGACCACCCGGCGCCTGCGTCGCGCCCGGCGGCGGAAAGCCCCCGCTGTTCTGGACGGACGGCGGCGACAGCACCCAGTCGTCGTCCCGCCCGGGCCCCTGCGGGAAGTTGGGCGCGGGCGGGGGCGCGGGAGGAGCGGGCGCGGCGGAGGCTTCGGGCACACCGGGTCCGCCGGGTCCGCCTGGGCCGTCGAAGCCGCCGGGGCCTCCCGGTCCGCCTGGTCCACCCGGGCCGTCGAAGTTGCCGGGTCCGCCGGGACCGCTCGGGCCGTCGAAGCCGCCGGGGCCGGGGCCGTTGGGGTTGAAGCCGCCGGGGCCGTCGAAGTTACCGGGGCCACCGGGGCCACCGGGGCCACCTGGTCCGCCGGGGCCGTCGAAGCCGCCCGGTCCGCCCGGTCGACCAGGTCCGCCGGGGTTGAAGCCACCAGGTCCACCGGGACCGTCGAAGCCGCCCGGACCACCGGGTCCACCCGGCCCGTCGAAGTTACCGGGACCGCCGGGGCCGCCCGGACCGCCAGGCCCACCGGGGTTGAAGCCGCCGGGGCCACCGGGACCGCCAGGCCCATCGAAGCCGCCGGGTCCGCCGGGGCCACCAGGTCCACCGGGGCCGTCGAAGCCACCAGGTCCATCCGGTCGTCCCGGTCCACCCGGACCGTCGAAGCCACCAGGTCCACCAGGTCCGCCCGGACCACCAGGACCACCGAGCCCACTGGGCGGCGGAGGCGGACCGTCGAACCCACCGGGCCGACCTGGACCGTCGAAGCCGCCGGGACCACCGGGACCACCAGGCGGCGGAGGCGGACCGTCAAACCCACCCGGCCCACCGGGACCGTCAAAGCCCCTGGGCCCACCCGGACCAGGTGCCCCAGGTCCGCCGGGTCCGCCAGGCCCACCGGGACCGCCGAACCCACCGGGCGGCGGAGGCGGACCGTCGAACCCACCAGGCCCGCCAGGCCCACCCGGACCGCCGGGTCCACCACGACCGCCCGGTCCGCCCTGGAAGTCGTAGGGGTCAGGCGCACCCGGGTTGGGGGACTGCTGGTGGCTGGCCGGGGGGCGGGGGGCCGCCGGGGTGTAGGTGGTGGCCGTGTTGGTGAGGAAGTTCCAGCGGCACTCCTCGCAGAACGGCGCCCCGCCCTCGCGGGGGGTGCGGCACTGCGGGCAGAGTTCGGCGCCGGGTCCGCCGGGGGCGGGCGGCGGGAAGCCGTAGCCGCTGCTCGCCGGGGGCGGGGGAGGCGGGGGCGGCGGAACGGCACCGTCCATGCGGTGACCGCAGACCTCGCACCAGTCGTCGGAACCCGACTGGTGTCCGTTTGGGCAGGTCGGCATGTCGATGCTTCCCCCTTTCCTTCTCCGGCCCCCCGGGCCGGCCATTCAGGACGACGATGGTCGCCCCAGGGCTTACGGCTTGTCCAGCTTGTTCAGCTTGTCCTGTCAGCCCCGGCGGTCGCCGGGGCCCTTCACACGAACCGTCTTGGTGGACCGGGTTTCGAGAGTCATCTCGTCGGCGTCCGCGACACTCGCTTTCAGTCGCACAGTACCCGCCACCACATCGACGACGTCCACCACCTTCGAAAGGAGTTTCGCCGTCGCCTCGTTTCCGGAGGCGTCCGCGAGTTGTACCGCGCGGCCGAGTTTGGCGGTCGCGCCGTCCAGGTCGCCGGCCTTGCGCGCCTCCAGTCCCTGCTGGATGACCTGCGCGAGTTCGGCCTGCCCGGTGTAGTGGGCGACCTGTGCGTTGAGGGCGGTGGAGGCCGCCATGTCGTCCGTCCACACCGCGCGTACCAGGCCCTGGGCGAGGGACTGCGCGGTGCCGTCCGTGGCGGGGATCACCAGGGAGGCGCGGGCGGCGAGCATCTCCTCGCCGACGGAGTTGGCGGGGACCCGGACGCAGATGTGGTAGTCGCGGGACTCGTCGCCCCAGGACCCGGTGGGGTAGTCGCCGGCGCGGGGCCCGGCCTCGGTGCGGCGTGCGGTGAGGTCCTCGACGGTGGGGGCGACCTGTTTGACGAAGCGGACCTCTGCCCCCATCGGCGTCCACAGCCGGAGCGCCACGTCGGCGACCCCCTTGCCCATGGCCGTCTCCATCATCTGCCGGAAGTCGGCGGCGAGTCCGGCCGGGTCGGCGACGATGTCGGCGGTGCCGAGGAGGGCGGAGGCGATACCGGTGACCTCCTTCACCTCCCAGTCGGTGCCGACGCCCCGGGCGTCGCAGGTGAAGCGTCCCGCGCAGGCGTCCAGGGTGTCCCGGAGGGCGGCGGGGGTCTCGTGTTCGTTGCGGCCGTCGGTGAGGAGGATGCCGTGCCGGATGCCGGCGTCGGTGGAGGCGAGGAGCCGGTCGGCGAGGCGGAGCCAGGTGCCGATGGCGGTGCCGCCGCCGGCGGTGAGGCGGCGCAGCGCCGTCTTCGCCTGCTCGCGGGTCCCGGCGTCGGCGACGGCGAGCCGCCCGCTGCCGGGGTAGACCTCGCGCGCCACATGGGTGCCGTCGACGACGGCGAACCGCACCCCGTCGCGGAGGGTGTCCACGGCGGCGGCGGTGGCGTCGCGGGCGTTGCGCATCTTCGTCGGCGGGTAGTCCATGGAGCCGGAGCAGTCCACCATGATCACGACGGCTGCTTCGGGTGCCTGCCCGGTGCTGAAGATATGCGGTGCGCTCACGGCGGAGCCCATGGTTCCGCCGCCGGTGGCGGTGACCGTGACGATCGCGTGGACGTCGCGGCCGCCCTCCGGCAGATACTCGTTCTGGTACACGTCCACGGAGAATCGCGGCACGTCGGACTTCGAGAAGTTGGCCATGCGGGTGCTCCCCCCAGATTCCCCGTCGGTTGGTGTCAGGCCGATCCTGCCCCCGGGCCAGGGGCGGGGAACGGCAGCAGTGCCACTGTTACGTTGTCGTGGCCCCCTCCGTCGAGCGCGTGTCCGACGAGGGTCCGGGCGGTGTGCAGCGGGCGTCCGGCGGCGTCCACGGGCAGCAGCCGGGCCAACTCGGGGGCGCCTTCTGCGTAGTTCCACAGGCCGTCGGTGCAGATCACGACGACGCCGGGCCGGTCGGGCTTGAACGAGGCGGTGTGCGGCTCGACTTCGTAGGCGTCGGCGCCGAGCCAGCCGGTGATGGCGTGGGCGCGTTCGTCGGCGTAGGCCTCGGCTTCGCTCATCAGGCCGGCCGAGACCATCTGCGCGGCCCAGGAGTCGTCCTCGGTGAGGCGGGCGGGGGACGCCTCGGGGTCGGCGGGCACCCAGTAGGCGCGGCTGTCGCCGACCCAGCCGACGATCAGCAGGTCCTTGGCGACGATGGCGCCGACGAGGGTGCAGGCGGGCGAGTTGCGGTGCGGCCTGTGGTCGGCGCCCTCCTCCTCGGCGAGGGCGTTGACGGCTTCGGAGGCGGCGACGATGGCCTCGTGCATGGCCTGCTGCGGGTGGGTGCCGCGGGGCAGGGCGGCGAGCAGCGACTCGTTGGCGGCGTACGAGGCGGCGAGCGAGGCCTCGTCGGGGCGGCTCGCGGAGGACACCCCGTCGCAGACCACGGCGACCACGGCGGGGGCGCCGTCGGGGAGCGCGGTGGTGGAGACGGCGAACGCGTCCTCGTTGCGGTGGTGCCGCAGCCCGCGGTCGCTGACCGCGGCGACCGCGTCCAACTCCTGTTCCAGATGGTCGCGTTGACGGGGCTGCGCCTTGCCGCACCGCTCGCAGTACTCATCCCGTCCGACCTCGCCGACCGTGCAGAAGGCACAGGCCCGGTGCGGTGCGGCCGGAGCGGGCGGGGCGGGTGCGGCTCCCGGTGCCGCGCCCGGCTGCGGGGCGGCGGCTCTCGGGTCGGGGGCGGGCAGCGGGTACTCGTCCGGGTGCGCGGCGGCCTCCGGGACGGGGTCAGTGGCCGGGCGGGGGCCGCCGATGGGGGAGTGCGGCAGGGGGCGGGCGCTGCTGGACTCCTGTACCGGCAGATCGGTCGGCAGGTGGACGGCAGGCTGCCCGGGGCCGGCCGGCCGGGGCGCGGGCCAGGCCACACCCGCGTCGGCGCCCGGACGTTCCGGAGCCGCGGGCGGGGTGAGGCCCAGTGCCACCGTGGGGCGGTCACCGGACTCCGGGGACTCGGCGGAGAGTGCCGTACCGCACCGGCCGCAGAAACGATCACCCGACTCCACCGGCTCCTCACAGGCGGGGTTGGGGCAGGTCGACCCGGTGGCCGACTGGGACATCTGCGACATGATCACACCCACGTCCGGGGACGGAAGCGGTTGGCCCGCTCCACCAGTTCGATCCGCTCTTCGCCGTCCCGGGCCAGCCGGGCCAGCTTCCGGTACGACCGCTCCAGGCCGAACCGCAGGCCGCGCTCGTCCAGAGCACTGCCGAGGAGCACCGGTCCCGCCCCACCGGAGGGCGGAGCGGAGCCTTCGCCCCCGGAGAGTACCCAGTCCAGCGCGGTGCCCAGCACCTCGGCCGACAACTCCTCGCGGCGCACCGCGTCCAGGCCGAAGCCGTCCAGCGCCTCGACCTGCCCGGCGGCCGCCGCGAGATCCGTCCGCAGATCCGGCTCGCCGCCCACGACAGCCGCCGGGCCGCCGGGAGTCGACGCCGTACCGACCCGCCGCCGCAGCCGGGCCCGTACCGCCGCGACGCGGGCCGCGGTGTAGTGGATGGATGATTCGGGCACCGACTCCAGGGCGCCCACCGCGCCCCGCCGGTCGTCCGCGGCGAACCGCACCCGCGCCAGGCCGAAGGCGGCGCTCACCCAGGCAGGGTCGGTGGACCACACCAGGCGGTAGTACTCGGCGGCGTTGTCCAACTGCCCCAGCACCTCCGCGCACACGCCCAGCGCGATCTTCGGCGCGGTCTCCCCGGGGAAGGCGTCGTACACCGCGTCGAAGGAGAGGGCCGCGGCGGTGTGGTCGCCGGAGGCGAGGGAGACCACACCGCGGTACCACACCACCCGCCAGTCGTCCGGGTGGTCCCGCTCCAGGCTGTCCAGGGCGCGGGCCGCGGCGCCCGGATCGCCCATCTCCAGGCGGGCCCGCAACTCCCGCAGCCGCAGTTCCACGGAGGGCGCGGGCGCGGTGTGCAGGGCGGTGATCAGCTCGGCCGGGGCGGAGGCCAGCAGGCCGGCGAGGAAGCCGGCGTTGGGGTCGCCCTGGTCGACCCGCGGCACCGGCAGCGCCAGCGCCGCCGCCCGGGTGTCCAGCGGCCGCACCGGGTCCCCGTCCGGCAGGAGAGCCGACGGCAGGGCCGGGGGCGGTGCGGTCCGGCGGCGCGCGCGGACCCCGAGCCGGGACACCTCGCCGTCCAGGTCGTGGAAGACCTGGGTGTCGGTGACCTTCACCTCGGGCCCGAAGAGTGTGGACAGCGCGGGCCGGGGCCGCCCCGTCTGGAGCGCCACCACCTCCCGCAGTACGCCGGTCAGTTGCTCCGCCATCTCCTGCGCGGAGGCGAAGCGGCGCGCCGGGTCCGGGTCGGTGGCCCGCACCAGCAGCCGGTAGAACGACTCGTACTCGCGGAAGACCTCGATGTGCTCCGGGTCGGGCAGCGAGTCGGCGAAGACGTTGGTGTAGCCCTGGAAGTCGAAGGTGAGGACGGCGAGGGTGCGGGCGACGGTGAACAGGTCGGAGGCGACGGACGGGCCGATGTCGGCGACCTCGGGCGCCTGGTAGCCGACGGTGCCGTAGATCGCGGACTCGTCGTCGTCCATGCGGCGCACCGCGCCCATGTCGATCAGCTTCAGTTGGTCCTCGGTCTGGATCGCGTTGTCCACCTTGAAGTCGCAGTAGAGCAGATTGCGGCTGTGCAGGTGGCCGAGGGCCTCCAGGGCCTCGATGCCGTAGGCGCAGGCCTGCTCCACCGGCATCGGGTCGCGCCGGCCCTCGGGCGTGCGGCGTTCGTTGGCGATGTCCTTGAGGGACTTGCCGCCGACGTACTCCATCACTATGTAGCCGTCCATGGAGCCGGTGCGCTGGTCGAGGTGCTCCACGAAGTTGTAGATGCGGACGATGTTGGCGTGCTCGATCTCGGCGAGGAAGCGGCGTTCGGAGATCGCGGCGGCCATCGCGTCCTGGTCGCCGGTGTCGAGCAGGCCCTTCAGCACCACCCACCGGTCGGAGACGGCCCGGTCGACGGCCAGATAGATCCAGCCGAGCCCGCCGTGCGCCAGACAGCCCACCACCTCGTACTGGCCGTGCACGATGTCCCCGCCCCGCAGCTTCGGCACGAAGGAGTACGGGTGGCCGCACTTGGTGCAGAAGCCCTCGGTGCGGCCCTGCCGGGCGCCGCGGGAACGGCCCACCGGCGCCCCGCAGTCGGAGCGGGAGCAGAACCGCTTGCGCTCCGGCACCTGCGGGTCCCGCTGCACCATCAGATGCGGGTCGGGCCGCGGCACGTCCGGCACCTGCACCAGCCCGGCGCCCAGCCGCCCCCGCACCGAACTGGCGGAACCGGTACCGGTGGAGCGCACCGACACCGAGGGCGCGATACCGCCGGACAGCGACCGGGAGAGGCGGCCGGACACCGACCGCCGCGAGGTCGACGAGCGTGACGAGCGGGTCGAACGGGACGAGCGGGACGAACTCCCCGACCCGGGCGGCCCGGAGGAGCGGGAGGCGGAGCCCGAGCCGCGCGCCTCCACGGTCATCCCGGTCGGCGGCGACTCCAACAGGCCGTTCGGGGACACCACAGGAGCCAGACCGCAGGTGTCGCAGTACAGCTCACCGCCGCCCATGTCCTCGTAGCGGCCCTCGCAGTCCGGCCGCTGGCATTGCTGAGCGCTCACCCTTCCCCCCTCCCGTCGGCGGGCCCGGGCACCCGCGGCGCCCACAGCTCGGCCGCGGCCTGCTGGTAGCGCAGCACCGCCGATTCGGCCACCCGCAGATCGCAGGGCGCCGACCACAGCATCCTGCGTGCCGCGTCATAGCGCTCGGTCAGCAGCGGATCCTCCGCCGCCCCGTGCCGGGCCACCTTCGCCTTGTAGGCGTCGAGGCGGCCGCGCAACTCGGCGCGGACCGCGAGCGGCGCGGTCACCGCGGTCAACGACTCGCGGGCGCGCAGCAGTTCGTCCTCGGCCCGCTCCTCCAGCGACTCCAGCAGCGGCGACAGCTTGTGCCAGCGGGCGTGCCTGCGGTACTCGGCGGCGGCCGCCAACTGCTCCTGGAGCGCGGTCGGCGGCCCGGACACCGCGGGCACCTCGGAGGCGGCGATCTTCGCCAGTACCTCACCGCGGGCGGCCCGCGCCTCGGCCAGGGTGCGGTCCGCGCGCGACAGCACGTCCCGCAGCCGCACCAGCCGCTCCTCCGCGTCCTGCCGCACCAGCAGCACCGCCTCGATCTCGCGGCGGATCTCCTCCAGGGCGCGGGCCTGCCGGTCGTAGCGCTCGGTGTCGGGGCGGCCGCCGCCGGGCGCGGACGAGCCGGACGCCGGCTGCCAGAAGGCCAGCGGGTCCGACACCACCTCCTCGCGCAGCGCCGTCAGGGTGCGGGTGATGCCTTCCAGATCGTCGCCCGCCGGGTGTTCGCCGGGGCGCACGCCGACCGAGTGGGCCAGCCGCCGGGTGCGCTGGAGCTCCGCGGCGAGCAGGTCTATCCGGGCGGGCAGCGCCGACCACACCGTGTCGGCGGCCACCACCAGGTCGAGCGCGGCGGCGTACAGCCTGTTCATCCGCTCGACGAGGCGCTCCAGGGTGAAGCTCTCGCTGAGGCGGGCCGGGCCGCCGGTGAGGGTGGGGCCCGCTTCGGCACCGGCCGGCGTCCCGGGGACGGTGACGCTCTCGCCGCGCAACAGCTCGGTGAGGGCGGCCAGTTCGTCCCGGCCCGGGTTGCGGCGCCGGGAACGCAGCTCACGCGCCGAGCGCAGCGCCCCGGTGTACGCGTCGAAACCGGCCCAGAGCAGGGTGATGGAGCGCTCCGCCTCGGCCCAGCGCTGCCGGGTGAGGCCGGTCAGCTCGGCGCCTTCCAGGAGTCTGCGGCCCGCGTGGTCCTGGAGGGCGAGCAGCGAGGTCTCCACCGCCTCGTGTTCCGCGCCCAGCCTGGCCAGCGCACGGTCCACCTCGTCCCGGTCCATCACCGGCCCCGGTCCTGCCCCCGCGGCTGCGGGGGACGGTCCCGCGACGCCCATCGATCACCCTTTCTTCCCGTTCTTCCCGTCTCCCACGGTCCCGGTCCGCCCGGTGCACCGCTGTGCCCTACTGCCGTGCCGTCACCGGTACTTCGGTGCGGGCGGCCCGTCGGAGGGCCCCATTCCGGCCTTCAGCCAGTCGTCGTAGGCCTGCTTCCACCCGGACTTGCGGTACTCCTCAAGGATCTTGTTGACCTCCCTGACGAGATCGTCCGCGCCGTGGTTCATCGCCACACCGTAGAACTCGGTGGTGAACGGCTCGCCCTTCAGCTCCACCGACGGGTCCTGCGCGGCCTGCCCCGCGGCGAGCGCGCCATCGGTGACGACCGCGTCCGCCTCCCCCAACTGGAGCCGCACCAGGCAGTCCAACTGGTTCGGCACCACGGTCGAGATGTCGGCGCCGAAGGACTTCTCCTTCAGCGCGTCCAGCGCCGTGGAGCCCTTCGCGGAGCACACCCGCTTGCCCTTCAGCGAGTCGTCGTAGCCCGTGATCCGGGACTCCTTCGGCGCCAGCACCTGCTGCCCGGTCTTGAAGTACGCGGTGGAGAAGGCGACTTGCTTGAGGCGGGCGCAACTGATGGTCATGGTGCGCACCACCATGTCCACCCGGTGGTGCTGGAGCGCGGGAATGCGCTGGCTGGTGGGGATGGCGCGGTACTGCACCTTGTCCGGGTCGCCGAGGATCCTCTCCGCGATGGCGTGCACCAGCGCGATGTCGAAGCCCTCCAGAGCGCCGCCGGACTCGTTCGGATCCCGGTAGCCCCAGCGGTAGCTGGACTGGTCGACGCCCACCACCAGCCGCCCGCGCTTCTTGATCGCGTCGACATTGGGCTGGGCGCGCTTCTTCCCGTCGGGCCGCAGGCTCGCCTCCGGGCTGTCGCACTGATCGGCCTCCGCCTGCCGGGCCCGCGCCACCCCCTGCCCCCCGGTGCCCACCGCGGCCTCGGCCGTGCCCCGGGCGGCGTCCGTACTGGACTCGGTGGCGCTGACCAGCGGCAGCAGGGTGGCGGCGGCCGTCGCGGCGCAGGCCGCGGCCATCGCGCCCACCCCGCCCCAGCCGCGCGGCCGCCGGCGCCGCCGCACGGGCGGTGCCGACTCCGTACGCTCCTCGTCGTTCATACCGCCCCCTCTCACCGGTACTCCGACAGCCTGCGGCCGATGCCCAGGACGGTCGCGGCGGCGCCCAGCACGGCCAGGACCGCGGCGCCCGCGACCAGGCCCCGCATGGCGCCCCGGCCGTCCCGCGCGGCCGCCAGGAACTGGCCCTGCTCATGGTCGAGCGCCGACTGGAGCGCCGTGTCGACCTGGTGGAAGGAGACGCCGGTGGGCTTGCCCTCGGCCGGTCCGACGACCTTGTTCTGCGCGCCCTCGTAGTCGCCGGTGTCGTCCAGGCGGCGGGCCACCAGGTGCCGGTGCTGCCACTCCTCGACGGCGGCCGAGGCCTTCTGCACCGGGGTGCGTCCGGCCTGGTCGTCGGCGAGCGACCGGGACGTGCGGAGCAGCCCGCCGGTGCCGTCCTCACCGCCCAGGATGTGCTGCTGCTTGCGGTACTCCACGTCGAAGGCGTCCTCGCCGTTGTCGTCGGTCTCCGCGCCGCGGCTCACCAGGGTCAGGTTCTCGTTGCCGCGGGCCTTCAGGGCGGCGATCCGGGCGTCGCTCAGGACGTTGGCCGAACGCACCCCGTGCTCATAGGAGTTGTTCAGTCCGGACCTGGCCAGGGTGTGCCCGACCGCCAGCCACAGCAGCAGCACGGTGCAGGCCGCGGTGCCCGCGAGCAGGCCGCGGTTGAGGACCCGGTTGGTGTGCAGATAGCTGCGGCGCTGCGCCCAGGCGAGCGCGCCCAGCGCCACCGCGCCGAGCCCGATCGCGGCCCACGGGTAGGGCGTCGCGTCGTCGTAGTCGCCGCGCAGCCGGTCGTTCTCGCTGGCGTAGAGCTCCTCGGCGGCCGGCAGCATCTGCTCCTGCATCAGGTCGTTGGCGTACCGCAGATACGCGCTGCCGAGGGGGAGGCCCTGGCGGTTGCCGGCTCTGGCCCGCTCGACGAGGCCGGTGTAGCGCGGCAGCAGCCGGTTGAGGCGGGTGACGGCCTTGGCGGAGTCGGAGTCGGGCTCGCTGGCGGCGGCGGCCTTGGCC
Source organism: Streptomyces sp. NPDC058045 (assembly GCF_042885635.1). Taxonomy (NCBI): domain Bacteria; kingdom Bacillati; phylum Actinomycetota; class Actinomycetes; order Kitasatosporales; family Streptomycetaceae; genus Streptomyces; species Streptomyces sp. NPDC058045. The sequence goes on from NZ_JBHVRR010000008.1 coordinate 163,973, forward strand.
AGCTTGCGGGCCGCGGTGTCGATGTCCTTGCCGTACTGGGTGGTGCTGGCGTCGGTGCCCTGGCCGCCGAGCAGGAAGGCGGTGGAGGCCGCGGTGTTGGCGTCCGCGAGCGAGCCGTAGATGGTGGCCGCGTCACTGCTCAGCGGCTGGCTGCGGTGGAGTACGTCGTCCGCGGCGGCCGAGCGGTCCGTCATCTGCCAGCCGGCCGCCAGGCCGAACGCCAGGATCAGCAGGGCCAGTACGGCGCCGACGGTCCGCAGCCGGCCCGGCTCGGTGGTGGCCGCGGCCCGCAACCGGTCCACGCCCTCCGCCCAGGCGGTGCGCCGCGCCGGCGGCTGGGACCCGGCGGGCCGCGGCAGACCGGGGGCGGACGACTGCGCGGGCACCGTGGCCCGGGGCGCGGGCGCGTAGAGGGTGCCCGGGGCCGAGGATCCGGACGGGTCGGGCCGTCCCGGTGGTGCCGCACTGCCGTTCGGCGGTTGTGTCACCTGGCCCTCCCCCTGGGGTCGTTCGACGGTTCGCGCCCTCCCGGCCATCCGGCGGGAAGTTGTGCACGGGCGCAAGTATGGCCGCAGGGGGCGGTGTTCACACCCGCGTTTGTGTGATCTTGTCCTTCTCGGCCGGACTTCGGGGTGGTCAGAGCGCATCACAACGGCACGAACCCCGCCACCGCCCCACCCGCTGACACGCAACCCACCGGCTTCCGGTTCCCCGCCAGGAGGAGGGAAGCGGTGGGGAATCGGCAGTGAAGCGGCGGGGAACGGCCGGAGAACGGGGCGAGTCCGGCCGCGGCGGATCAGGCCGGGAAGTGGGAGCGCAGGCGTCGGTGGGCGGCCGGGGCGGCGTCCAGGGCGTCCAGGCCGAGCAGGGCCGCGCCCAGCACCGGCCGCTGGGTCACGATCCGCACCGCCGCCTTCGGCTCCCGCTCCGCGAGCAACGCCCGTACGCCCCGGTCGAGTTGAGGGTGGCGGGCCGCCAGTACCGAACCGCCGAGGAGGACCGGCACCTCCTCCCCGGACAGTCCGAGCCGCCCGATCAGCACCGCCGCCATGGTGGCGACCTCCGCCGCGAGCCGGTCCACCAGCGACCGGGCCACCGGGTCGCCGCCCTCGGCCACCGCGAACAGCACCGGCGCCAGCTCATGCCGCCGCGCCGCCGGGATCCGCCCCCGATGCAGCGCCTCGATCAGGGCGTACATGCTGTCCAGGCCGAAGTGTCCGGGCAGCGCCCGCATCAGCTCGGTGGGGCCGCCGCGACCGTCCTCGGCGCGCGCCGCGTACCACAGCGCCTCCTCGGCGAGGCCCCCGCCGCCGCCCCAGTCCCCGGAGATCCGGCCGATCGCGGGAAAGCGCTCGGTACGCCCGTCGGGCAGCATCCCGGCGCAGTTGATGCCCGCGCCGCACACCACGGCCACCCCGCGCGGCCCGGCGTCCTCCTCGGTGAGACCGGCCCGCAGCACCGCGAAGGTGTCATTGCGCACCGCGGTCGCCCGCCCCCACCCCCGCTCCCGCAGCGCGGCCGCCAACTCGGCCTCCTCCACCGGCAGATCGACGTTGGCCAGACAGGCCGACACCTGCACGGCGGGCGCGGTCGCCCCCGCCGTCGCGAACGCCGCGCCGACCGCCTCCGCCAGTACGTCGACCGCCGCCCGCACCCCGACCCGGGGCGGCTGGAACCCGCCGCCGCGGGCCTCGGCGAGCACCCGGCCGTCCGCCGCGACGAGAGCCACATCGGTCTTGCTGTTGCCGGCGTCGACGGCGAGCACCGCCGGCTCGCCGGCTCCCCGGGTCACGCCCACGGCAGGAACTCCCGGTTGTGCGCGAGGAGTTCGTCGGTGAGGCGTTCCGCGTACTCGATCTGGCCGATCAGCGGGTGGGCCAGCAGCGCCTTGAAGACGGCGTCGCGGGAGCCGTGCAGGGCTGCTTCCAGGGCGAGTTGCTCGTAGGCGGTGGTGTGGGCGATCAGTCCGGCGTACTGCGGGTCGAGGCGGGGCACCGGCAGCGGGGCGGCGCCCTCGCGGCCGATCGCGGCCTGCACCTCGATCACCGCGTCGTCCGGCAGGAAGGGCAGGGTGCCGCGGTTGAAGGTGTTGACGACCTGGTGGGGGGAGCCGCCGGAGCCGAGGAGGGAGGCGGCGAGGTCCACGGCGGCCTCCGAGTAGAAGGCGCCGCCCCGCTGGGCGAGCAGCGCCGGTTTCTCGTCCAGCGCAGGGTCCCCGTACATCGCCAGCAGTCGCCGCTCCATCTCGGCGACCTGCTGGGCGCGGGACGGCCTGGTCTTCAAGTCCCGTACCACGGCGTCGTGTTGGTAGTAGTAGCGCAGGTAGTAGGAGGGCACCACGCCGAGCCGGTCGACCAGTGCGCGCGGCATGTGCAGGTCCTCGGCGACGGCGTCGCCGTGCTCGGCGAGCAGCCGGGGCAGCACGTCCTCGCCGTCCGGGCCGCCGAGCCGGACGCCCAGCTCCCAGGTGAGGTGGTTGAGGCCGACATGGTCCAGGTGGATCCGCCCGGGTGCCACCTCCAGCAGACGGGCGAACTTCCGCTGGAAGCCGATCGCCACGTTGCACAGGCCGACCGCCTTGTGCCCGGCGGTGAGCAGGGCGCGGGTGACGATGCCGACCGGGTTGGTGAAGTCGATGATCCAGGCGTCCGGGTTGGTGCGGCGGACCCGTTCGGCGATGTCCAGCACGACGGGCACGGTGCGCAGCGCCTTGGCGAGGCCCCCGGCGCCGGTGGTCTCCTGCCCGACGCAGCCGCACTCCAGCGGCCAGGTCTCGTCCTGGTCGCGCGCGGCCTGCCCGCCGACGCGCAGTTGCAGCAGTACCGCGTCCGCGCCGTCCACCGCGGCGTCCAGGTCGCCGGTGGTGGTGAGGGTGCCGGGGTGGTCCTGCCGGGCGAAGATACGCCGGGCCAGACCGCCGACGAGTGCGAGACGGTCGGCCGCCGGGTCCACCAGGACCAGCTCCCGGATCGGCAGGGTGTCTCTCAACCGGGCGAATCCGTCGATGAGTTCGGGTGTGTAGGTCGAGCCTCCGCCGACCACGGTGAGCTTCACTTCGTCGCTGCCCTTCACTCCGGTTGCTCCGTGTGCTGTCGAACGTGCGCTGCTGGATGGCGGGTTGGGGCTCAGGCGGTGTCGAAGACGGCGTCCCGGGCCTGAGTGAGGGCGGTGCGCAGCGCCCCCGTGACGATCGGGTCGTACGGGCCCCCGCCCAGTGAGCTGATCCGCAGCAGCGGCCGAGGCAGCGCCAGCCCCGTCAACTCCCGCTCCACCCGCGCCCGCAGCGCCTCCCCGCCCGCCCGCGCCACCGCACCGGAGAGCACCACCAGCTCCGGATCGACGACGGCGACCACGGCGGCGACCCCGGTGGCGAGTCGGCGGGCGGTCTCGTCCAGCACGGCGGGGTCGGCCAGCGCCTCCGCCAGCGGCCGGCCGCCCGCCAGCGCCCGTACCGCCGGTGCCGAGACCAGGCTCTGGAGGCCGCCGCCGCCCGACTCGCCCGCGGTGGCGGCCTCCCCGCGGGCCAGCGGCGCGCCCGGCAGCGGCATATAGCCGATCTCGCCGGCACCGCCGGTCGCCCCGCGCAGCAACCGCCCGCCGAGCACGATCGCGGCGCCCACCCCCCGGTCCAGCCAGGCCAGTACGAAGTCCTCGTGGTCCCGCGCGACGCCCTCGTACCGCTCGGCGACCGCGGCCAGATTGACGTCGTTCTCCAGCGAGACGGGGGTGCCGACCGCCTCGGCCAGGTCGGCGAGCAGGGTGCGGGAGTGCCAGCCGGGCAGATGCGGCGCGTAGCGCAGCTCGCCGCTGTCCGGGTCGAGCGCGCCGGGAGCGCCGATCACCGTACGCAGCAGCCGGTCGCGCCCGAGCCCCGCCCGCTCCAGCGCCCCGTCCACCGCCTCCCGCACCAACTGGGCGCTACGGCCGCGGACTTCGGGCGCCACCGCGTCCGCCGCGACCCGGGCCGAGCCGAGCACGGTGCCGGTGATGTCGGCGACCGCGGCGCTGATCCCGGTCGTCCCCACGCTGAGCGCGGCCACATGGGCGGCGCCGGGCTCCACCTCGTAGCGGACGGCGTTGGGTCCGGGGCGGCCGCGTTCGCTGCCGGTGGCGCGGACCAGTCCCGCGTCCTGGAGGCGGGCGAGCAGTTGGGAGGCGGTGGGCTTGGACAGGCCGGTCAGCTCACCGATCCGGGCGCGGGTGAGGGGGCCGTGCAGCACGAGGAGGTCGAGCGCGGCCCGGTCGTTCATGGCCCGCAGCACCCGCGGGGTGCCGGGAGTTCCTGCGCTGGTCATGGACGGCGTCCCCCGGGGTGGCTGGGTCTCGGCTGGGGCGGCGAGGACTGTTAGGAAGGTTTCCTATTACTCCCGGAAGGTAGGTCCGACCCCGGCCACCCGTCAAGAGGAGGCCCGTCAAGCGCGGCCGCCCGGCAAGAGCAGAGGCCCGTCAAAAGCGGACGCCCCCGCGGGCAACGAAGTCGTTGCC
>NZ_JBHVRR010000009.1:0-13971 GCF_042885635.1 Streptomyces sp. NPDC058045
TTTTTTTTTATAACCCCCGGCGCCCGGGGGGGGGTTGTTACACGTCCAACCCCCGCCCCCGATGCGTTCGTAAGATCAACTAGTGTGACCCGTTGCGTACGCGGCTGCTACACGTTCGTCAGGGAGCGGTTACTGACCTTGCCGTAGATGTCGGCCTGCATCCACTGCTTCTTGTCGATCTGGAACATGCTGCCCTTGAATGCAATGTTGCCCTCCCAGATGACTGAGGCCTCGGCGAAGTGCCCGCTGGAGCAGGGCTTGCCCTTCGGGCACCAGCGCCACCACGTCCGGGCCTTCTTCGGGGTGGTGTGCGACAGGCTGATGACGCCGCTGAGGTTAATCTTGCCGGCGCCGGCCGAGGTCACCTTGGTGATGTCGTGTCCGTTGCTCTTGAAGTTGACCCATAGGCTCATCTTGATCACCTTGACGCCGAAGTACTTCACATACGCGTTGTACTTCACCGTGTGGGGTCCCTTGCCCAACTTCTTCTTCGCGCTGGCGGCTACACCGGTGACCGCGCTTTCCTGCCCGATGGTCACGTCGCCGTTACGCAAAGAGGTCGTGGACTTGGTGTTCAGGGCCTTGGTGGACAGGCCGCTTCCCTGGGCGGCGGCCACGTCGATGAACGACCTGAGCACCTCGGGGTCGTGAAGGTAGCCGACGAACTTCGTCTGCTGGGCCGACGTCAAGCTCTTGAACTGCGCGAGGGCTTTGTCCGCACCCGGTTCATCAGAGTGGCGGAGGTAGTTGGAGTAGGCGGCCGGTGTGGCTGCGGGGTCGCTCTTCCCGGCGTTGTTCCCAGCCGGTGCTGCGGCCTGGGCCTGTGCGGCCCCACCGAGAACGGTTACGGCAGTGATTGCTGCCAAGGCGCCGCGGGCCGTACGTGTCCTCATCGTTGTTCCCCGTTTTCCGGGCTGATGTAACCCTGATTCTGCTTCCGAGTGGTCACTTTCGGTTACCAGGAGGATCTTTTCGCCGACGAGTCGGTGGATCAAGGGAGTTGAGGAACATTTGAGGTCTGGGTTGGGAATCTCGGATCTGTGCGTGCTGTCATTGATGTGACACTTGCCCGCTTTCAAATCGACTCAAAGCGACCGCAATTGCTCCGTAAAGTGTCGCTATTGTGACTAGCAGTGGGACCGAGCGTCCGTCCGGTGGGAGCATCAGGGCGGCTACTCCGGCGGCGGCCACAAAGGCCATATTGAAGAGGACGTCGTAGACCGAGAAGATCCGGCCACGGAAACGGTCCTCGACCGCGGCCTGGAGCACGGTGTCGGTGGCGATCTTGGCTCCCTGGGTGATCAGCCCCAGTACAAATGCCGCCACCAGCACCGGAGTTGGCGCGAAGGTGAGCCCCAGGGCCGGGAGCAGTACGGCCGCGGCGCCGGAGCAGAAGGTGATCCAGCCCGTCGGACCCAGCCGCCCCGCCGCATAGGGCGTGACCACTGCCGCGGCGAAGAACCCGGCGCCGGAGACCGCGACCGCGAGCCCCAGGAGCGCCAGTCCCCGGTCGGCGCCGCCCACACCGTGGTAGAGCGGCGGCCAGGCGTACCGGCAGAGCATCAGCACGGTGACGGTGAGCGCGCCGTAGCAGAAGCGCATCAGGGTCATGGCGGCCAGGGCGCGGGCCGCGGGGCGCCGTTGCGGGGCGGCCAGGTGCCGTATCCCGGCGGCGAGGCCCCGTGCGGTGCCGGCCACGGACTCGGCCAGCGGCGGCCGGGGTCCGGTCAGGTCGGGGCCGAGCAGGGCGCGGTCGATACGGAGGGAGCTGAGCGAGGCGCAGAGATAGAGGGCGGACGCGACCAGCACCACCGCGGCGTCGGAGTCGGAGAGGGCGAGCCGCACCGCGAAGGCGAGCCCGCCGCCCGCGGTGGCCGCGAGGGTGCCCGCGGTGGGGGACAGCGAGTTCGCCAGCACCAGCCGGTCGGCGTCGACGACCCTCGGCAGGGAGGCGGAGAGCCCGGCGAGGACGAAGCGGTTGACGGCGGTGACGCAGAGCGCGGAGCCGTAGAAGAGGGCCTGGGGGACGGGGACCAGGATGAGGGTGGCGGTTCCCGCGGCGAGGCCGGCCCGCAGCAGATTGCCGTAGAGGACGACCTGGCGGCGGCGCCAGCGGTCCAGGAGGACGCCGGCGAAGGGGCCGATCAGCGAGTACGGCAGCAGCAGGACGGCCATGGCGGAGGCGATGGCCGCGGGCGAGGTCTGCTTCTCGGGGGAGAAGACCACATGGGTGGCGAGGGCTACCTGGTAGACGCCGTCGGCCCCCTGGGAGAGCAGCCGCACGCTGAGCAGGCGCCGGAAGTCCGCCAGCCGCAGGAGTACACGCAGGTCACCCACGACAGCCATGGGACCCACCCTCACATACGGGGAGGACCCCCGGGCGCATTGCCCAGGGGTCCTCCCCGCCGACGCCCGGCGGACCGGGCGGGGGTGTCAGCGCTCGACCTCGCCGCGGATGAACTTCTCGACGTTCTCCCGGGCCTCGTCGTCGAAGTACTGGACCGGCGGGGACTTCATGAAGTACGAGGAGGCGGAGAGCACGGGGCCGCCGATGCCGCGGTCCTTGGCGATCTTCGCGGCGCGCAGGGCGTCGATGATGACACCCGCGGAGTTCGGGGAGTCCCACACTTCGAGCTTGTACTCAAGGTTCAGCGGGACGTCGCCGAAGGCGCGGCCCTCAAGGCGGACATAGGCCCACTTGCGGTCGTCGAGCCAGGCCACATAGTCGGACGGGCCGATGTGGACGTTGTCCTCGCCCAGCTCGCGGTCGCGGATCTGGGAGGTGACGGCCTGCGTCTTGGAGATCTTCTTGGACTCCAGGCGCTCGCGTTCGAGCATGTTCTTGAAGTCCATGTTGCCGCCGACGTTGAGCTGCATGGTGCGGTCCAGGATGACCCCGCGGTCCTCGAACAGCTTCGCCATGACGCGGTGCGTGATGGTGGCGCCGACCTGCGACTTGATGTCGTCGCCGACGATCGGCACACCCGCCTCGGTGAACTTGTCCGCCCACTCCTTGGTGCCGGCGATGAAGACCGGAAGGGCGTTGACGAAGGCGACCTTGGCGTCGAGGGCGCACTGGGCGTAGAACTTCGCCGCGGCCTCGGAGCCGACCGGCAGGTAGCAGACCAGGACGTCGACCTGCTTGTCCTTGAGGATCTGGACGACGTCGACCGGGGTCTCGGCGGACTCCTCGATGGTCTGGCGGTAGTACTTGCCGAGGCCGTCGTGGGTGTGGCCGCGCTGGACGGTGACGCCCTGGTTCGGCACGTCGCAGATCTTGATGGTGTTGTTCTCGCTGGCGCCGATGGCGTCCGAGAGGTCGAGGCCGACCTTCTTCGCGTCGACATCGAAGGCGGCGACGAACTCCACGTCACGCACGTGGTACTCGCCGAACTGGACATGCATGAGGCCCGGGACCTTGCTGTCCGGGTCGGCGTCCTTGTAGTACTCGACGCCCTGCACCAGCGAGGCGGCGCAGTTGCCCACGCCGACGATGGCTACGCGAACCGAACCCATTCCGGTTGCTCCCTGTGTTCTCGGTGATGAAGCCCGCGGGGTGCGGGAATTCACTTGGCGGTGTCGTCGGACGGATCCGGCCGGGAATGGTCCCGGTCGCGGGGCAGGCCGTCCGTCTTCCCTGATCTGCCGTGCCGGGCCTCGTCGCCCGGCTGGGCGGAGGCGGTGCCGGGACCCCGATGGTCCCGTCCCGCCCGCTCGCTCTCGATCAGCTCGTTGAGCCAGCGCACCTCGCGCTCCACGGACTCCATGCCGTGCCGCTGAAGCTCAAGGGTGTAGTCGTCCAGGCGCTCGCGGGTGCGTGCGAAGGAGCTGCGCATCTTCTCCAGCCGCTCCTCCAGCCGACCGCGCCGGCCCTCCAGCACCCGCATCCGGACATCGCGCGAGGTCTGGCCGAAGAAGGCGAAGCGGGCGGCGAAGTGCTCGTCCTCGTAGGCATCGGGGCCGGTCTGGGCGAGCAGCTCCTCGAAGTGCTCCTTACCTTCTGCCGTCAATCGATACACGATCTTCGCGCGGCGTCCGGAGAGCGGGGCGGCCAGCGGGTCGTCGGGTGTCCGGCCCGACTCCTCGATCAACCAACCGCTGGCCACAAGGGTCTTCAGACACGGATAGAGCGACCCGTAGCTGAAGGCGCGGAACACTCCCAGTGAAGTGTTGAGGCGTTTCCGCAGCTCATAGCCGTGCATGGGGGACTCACGAAGCAGGCCGAGGATGGCGAACTCAAGGATGCCGGCGCGTCGGCTCATCCTGCCTCTCCGCCTCCTTCCGTTCGTCCGCCCCGGGGCGTATCGAGCTGATGTATCGACTCGATACATCACGACGATAGAACGGTGCCCGGGACGGGACAAGGGGGAGGACGGTGAACGGCGTCACATCGCCGATTCGAAGCAGCCGACTTGCCTGATTTGGGGTGAAGTTGGGGGTTCCATGAGTTTTGACGGTGCGTAGTCTGTCCGCCATGCAAACCGCCGGGAACCCAGTGACGCCGCCGCGCGTCCACCTCGGCGGCGCAGTGCGGGGCAGCGCCCTACCGGTCGCGCCCGCACGTCGGGGGAAACCGGAAACCAACTGCCGTGTCCAGGCGCAGCAGCGCCTGCCCTAGGAGTAGTCCTTCGATGAGCGAGCACCGTCGCAAACCGCCGCAGCCACCGGGTGGCGGACGTGCCGCGGCCCGCCGTGGCACCCCCGGAGCCCCTTCGGGCCACCGCGGAGCCCCGCGTGACTCCGCCGGATCACCCAGCGGTTCCTACGGAGCGCCCTCCGGGAGCGGGGAGCGCCCCTACGGCGGGCGGGCGGAGGCGCGCCGCGCGGCCCAGAGAGCCGGCCGCGGCCGGCGGCGGGCGCCCGACGGTGCCGGCAGCGGCGGCGGACGGCGCGGCGGGGGCGGCGGTGGCCGTGGCCGCGGTGGACCCGGCGGTGCCGGCGGTCCGGGCCGCGGCCGGGGCCGGGGTCCGGCCCCCAAGAAGCGCTTCATCGACTACCCGCGGGCCGGCAAGCACGGCGTGGCCCGCTGGGTCCCGTCCTGGCGCCTGGTCACGGGCCTCTTCGTGGCCTTCCTCGGCAGCCTGATGGCCGTCGCCGGGATCGCGTACGCCTGGGTGGACATGCCGAGGGTGGCGGAGACCGCCACCGCGCAGAACAACGTCTACTACTGGGCCGACGGTTCGCAGATGGTGGCCACCGGTGGGGAGACCAACCGGCAGATCATCAACTACGAGAAGATCCCGGAGTCGATGCGCTGGGCGGTGATCTCCGCCGAGAACAAGACCTTCTGGACCGACCGCGGTGTCGACCCGATGGGCATCGGCCGCGCCCTGGTCAACATGGCCAAGGGCGGCCAGACCCAGGGCGGCTCCACCATCACCCAGCAGTATGTGAAGAACGCCCGGCTGGACGACCGTAGCCAGACCCTCAGCCGCAAGTTCAAGGAACTGTTCATCTCCATCAAGGTGGGCGCGAGGGTCCCCAAGGAGGAGATCATCGCGGGCTATCTGAACTCGGCGTACTACGGGCGGAACGCCTACGGCGTCCAGGCCGCGGCCCGCGCCTACTTCAACGAGGACGCCACCGAGCTGCAACCGGACCAGACCGCCGTACTCGCCGCGGTCCTCAAGGGCGCCACCTACTACGACCCGGCGGGCAACCCGGGCATCGACCCCTCCGCCACCCGGCAGGCCAACACCGAGCGGGCCACCAAGCGTTGGAGCTGGATCCTCGACCAGGAGGTGAAGGACGGGCACCTCTCCCAGGAGAAGCGGGCCAAGTACACCAAGCTGCCCAGGCTGGAGAGCCCGCGCAACAACGCCAAGCTCGGGGGTCAGACCGGTTACCTGGTCGACCTGGCCAAGACCTATGTCATCGGCCACACCGACATCACCGCGGACGAGCTGGCGCTCGGCGGCTACGAGATCCACACCACCTTCCAGCAGAACAAGGTCAACAGCCTGAAGCGGGCCGTGGCCAAGGTGCAGAAGGCCAACATCAAACCGAAGCAGCGGCCGGACACCGACACCCATGTGCAGTTCGGCGGGGCCTCGGTCAATCCCAAGGACGGCTCCATCGAGGCGATCTACGGCGGCGAGGACTGGACCAGACACTTCACCAACAACGCCGACTACACCGGCGCCCAGGTCGGTTCGACCTTCAAGCCCTTCGTCCTGGCGGCCGCGCTGCGCGACGGCGTACGGGATCCCGACGGCGGCGAGGTGCAGGGCGAGGCGGAACGCACCATCGCCTCACCCAAGAGCCTCTACAGCGGCAAGAACGACTTCAAGATCAAGAACTACAACGGGGATCCCTGGACCAACAAGGAGGGCAAGGAGTGGCTCCAGGAGAACGACGGCCAGGACAACGTCGGCAGTCCCCCGGAATATCTGGTCTCCCTGCGTGAGGCGATGCGGGAATCGGTCAACTCCGCCTATGTGCAGCTCGGTATGGACGTCGGCCTGGACAAGGTGAAGCAGGCCGCGGTCGACTCCGGAGTCCTGGACGACAGCCTGGCGAACGCCAACTACCCGTCCTTCTCCATCGGCACCTCCTCCCCCAGCGCCATCCGCATGGCGGGCGCCTACGCCACCTACGCCGCCAGCGGCAAGCAGAACGACCCGTACTCGGTGACCGAGGTCAAGCACCGGGGCACCGCCGTCTACCAGCACAAGTCCGCCACCAAGCAGCCGTTCACCTCGCAGGTCGCGGACAACGTCACCGATGTCCTCAAGACCGTGGTCGACAAGGGCACCGGCTCCAACGCCAAGCTGCCGGACCGCCAGGTCGCCGGCAAGACCGGTACCACCGACGGCAACAAGTCGGCGTGGTTCGTGGGCTACACCCCGCAGTTGTCCACCGCGATCTCGATGTACCGCATGGACGACAACGAGAAGACCAAGTCCCGTCACTTCCTCCAGATGTTCGGCACCGGCGGCCAGAAGAAGATCCACGGCGCGTCCTTCCCGTCCGAGATCTGGCACGACTACATGGCCCAGGCGCTGAAGGGGAAGCCCGCGGTGCCGTTCCCGGCGCCGGAGCCCATCGGCGAGGTCGTCGGCTCCACGCCGCCTCCGCCGCCGCCGTCCCCGACGCCGAGCGTCACCCCCAGCCCGTCGGCCTCCGACCCGACCACCTCGCCGTCCCCGTCCGACGACCCCAGCGGCTCCCCCAAGCCCACCGGCTCGTGCCAGCCGTGGGACTGGAAGTGCGGCAAGGACACCGGCGGCACCAACAACGGCGGTACCGACACGGGCGGCACCAACACCGGAGGCGCCACCGGCGGCACCGACACGGGCGGTACCGGCGGCGGCACCGGAGGCACCGACGCCGGCACCAGTACCGGCCAGAACGGCGGCACCAGAGGCAACGGCAACGGCGGCATCTTCGGCGGCCCGGCCGGCTAGGAGACAACGCACACCGACAGGGGCCGCGGACACCCGTCCGCGGCCCCTCGGCGTACCCGCCCCGGGGCCTGTCCGGGCGTCCGCACTCGGGCGGGTACGGCAGGATGTGCCCCATGCCCAGTGCTGAGACGGCACGCACGCGCGTGCAGGAGCCCAAGACCCTGGCCCCGACCCGGCAGGACGAGGTGGCGGCGGCCGGCAGCGAAGTGATCGGCGGACCGCTCGGCCGCTGGGCTCTCACCGGCACCTCCTGGTGGACCCCGGTCCGCGTCGTCCTGCTGGTCATGCTCGGCATGTTCGCCCTCGGCATGGTGCAGAAGTTCCCCTGCTACGACGGCGCCTGGTTCTTCGGCGCCAGCAGCCAGTACACCCACGCCTGCTACTCCGACATCCCGCACCTCTACCAGGGCCGGGGCTTCGCCGACGGGCTGCTGCCCTACTTCGACAAGCTGCCCGGCGACATGGACTACCTGGAGTACCCGGTCCTCACCGGAGCCTTCATGGAGCTGACCGCCCTCCTCACCAAGGGCACCGTGCGGCTGCTGCCCGGCGCCGACGGCATCCAACTCCAGGAGCAGGTCTACTGGATGGTCAACGCCGGGCTGCTGATGGTGTGCGCCGCGGTCCTCGCCGTCAGCGTCACCCGCACCCACCGGCGGCGCCCCTGGGACGGCCTGCTGGTCGCCCTCGCCCCCGCCCTCGCGCTCACCGCCACCGTCAACTGGGACCTGCTGGCCGTCGCCCTGACCGCCTGGGCGATGCTGTTGTGGTCCCGCGGCCGGGCCCTCGCCTTCGGCATCCTGCTCGGGCTCGCCACCGCCGCCAAGCTCTACCCGGTACTGCTGCTCGGGCCGCTGCTGGTGCTCTGCTGGCGGGCCGGCACCTGGCGCCCGTTCCGCACCGCCGTCCTCGGCACCGCCGCCGCCTGGCTGGCGACCAATCTGCCGGTGATGCTCTACGCCCCCGAGGGCTGGGCGAAGTTCTACGGCTTCAGCCGTGAACGCGGCGTGGACTTCGGCTCGTTCTGGCTGGTCCTCTCCCAGCACATGGACCAGCCGCTGGGCACCTCCACCGTCAACACCCTCGCCATACTGCTGATGATCGCCGCCTGCGCCGGCGTCGCGGCACTGGCCCTCACCGCGCCCCGCCGGCCGCGGTTCGCCCAGCTCGCGCTCCTGGTCGTCGCCGCCTTCGTCCTCACCAACAAGGTGTACTCACCGCAGTACGTGCTCTGGCTGATCCCGCTGGCCGCCCTCGCCCGGCCCCGCTGGCGGGACTTCCTCATCTGGCAGGCCTGCGAGGTGGTGTACTTCCTCGGGATCTGGCTCTACCTCGCCTACACCAGCAGCGGCGACAAGCACCAGGGCCTGCCCACCGAGGGCTACCAGGCGGTGATCGTCCTGCACATCCTCGGCACCCTGTACCTCTGCGCCATGGTCGTCCGCGACGCCCTGCTGCCGGAACGCGACCCGGTACGGCAGGGCGGGGACGACGACCCCTCGGGCGGCGTCCTGGACGGCACCCCCGACGTCTTCGCCCTGGGCCGCGCCGCCCACCCGCCCCGCCACGCCGCCCACACCGAGGAGGGACCACTGGTGGCCTGGGGCACGCCCGCCCCCACGGCCGGCCCGTTCGCGAAGGGTGAACAGACTTAGCCGGGGCGCCAGTTGAGACGCCCCGGCCGTCTCCGCCAGGTACCCGTGCCCGCTGCGGACCCGCTCAGCGCTCCATCACACGGTCGTACTGCGTGGTGGTGTGCCGCAGATGGGCCGCCAGTTCCTCGCCCACCTTCGGCTCCGGCGCGTCCGAGGGCACGAAGAGGATCGACACCTGCATATGCGGCGGCTCCGCGAACCAGCGCTGCTTGCCGCCCCAGACGAACGGCGAGAGGTTCCGGTTGACCGTCGCCAGGCCCGCCCGGGCCACGCCCTTGGCGCGCGGCATCATCCCGTGCAGCGCCTTCGGCGACTCCAGGCCCACCCCGTGCGAGGTGCCGCCGGCCACCACCACCAGCCAGCCGTCCGAGGCCACCTTCTGCTGCCGGTAACCGAAGCGGTCCCCCTTGGCGACCCGGGTGACGTCCAGTACCGCACCCCGGTACTCCGTCGCCTGCTCGTCGCCCAGCCAGAGCCGGGTGCCGATCCGGGCGCGGAAGCGGGTCTGCGGGAACTGCTGCCGCAGCCGCGTCAGTTCGTCCGCCTTGAGATGGCTGACGAACATCGTGTGCAGCGGCAGCCGCGCCGAACGCAGCCGGTCCATCCAGCCGATGACCTCCTCCACCGCGTCCGACCCGTCCGGCCGGTCCAGCGGCAGATGGATGGCGAAGCCCTCCAGCCGTACGTCCTCGATCGCCGAGTGCAGATGCGGCAGTTCCTGCTCGGTCACCCCGTGCCGGCGCATCGACGACATCACCTCGATGACGACCCGCGCCCCGACCAGCCCGTGCACCCCGTCCACCGAGGACACCGAGCGGATCACCCGGTCCGGCAGCGGCACCGGCTCCTCGCCCCGCCGGAACGGCGTCAGCACCAGCAGATCGCCGCTGAACCAGTCCTTGATCCTGGCCGCCTCGTAGGTGGTGCCGACGGCCAGCACATCGGAGCCGAAGCGGGTGGCCTCCTCCGCCAGACGCTCGTGGCCGAAGCCGTAGCCGTTGCCCTTGCAGACCGGGACGATCCCCGGGAACCGCTCAATCACCTGCTTCTGGTGTGCACGCCAGCGCGCGGTGTCGACGTAGAGCGTGAGCGCCATGGCCTGGCCCGGAACCTTTCGTGTGGCTGCCGTACGGCAGACGTTGTGGGGGCGGGGGCCGCCCGGCCCGGGCGGGCGGGGCGGCGGGTGGAGCGGAGGGTGGGTCAGCGGCGCGACATATACATGTCGAGCGCCTTGTGCAGCAGCTTGTTGAGCGGGAAGTCCCACTCGCCGAGGTACTCGGCCGCCTGCCCGCCGGTGCCGACCTTGAACTGGATCAGACCGAAGAGATGGTCCGTCTCGTCCAGCGAGTCACTGATGCCGCGAAGGTCGTAGACGGTGGCACCGAGCGCGTAGGCGTCCCGCAGCATCCGCCACTGCATCGCGTTGGACGGCCGCACCTCCCGCCCGACGTTGTCCGAGGCGCCGTACGAGTACCAGACGTGGCCGCCGACGACGAGCATGGTGGCCGCGGAGAGGTTCGCCCCGTCGTGCTGGGCGAAGTAGAGCCGCATCCGGTTGGGGTCCTCGCTGTTCAACGAGGACCACATGCGCTGGAAGTAGGAGAGCGGGCGCGGCCGGAACTTGTCCCGTACCGCGGTGATCTCGTACAGCCGCTGCCACTCGGCGAGGTCCTCGTAGCCGCCCTGGACGACCTCGACGCCGGCCTTCTCGGCCTTCTTGATGTTGCGGCGCCAGAGCTGGTTGAACCCCTTGTGCACATCCTCCAGCGAGCGCCCGGCGAGCGGCACCTGGAAGACATAGCGCGGCTGTACGTCCCCGAAGCCGGCACCGCCGTCCTCGCCCTGCTGCCAGCCCATCCGGCGCAGCTTGTCCGCCACTTCGAAGGCGCGGGGCTCGATGTGGTCGGCCTCGATGTCCCGCAGCCGCTTCACATCCGGGTCCTGGATGCCCTTCTTGATGGAGGTGGCGTCCCAGCGGCGGATCACCACCGGCGGGCCCATCTTCACCGAGAAGGCGCCCTGCTGCTTGAGGTGCGCCAGCATCGGACGGAGCCACTCGTCCAGATTCGGCGCATACCAGTTGATGACCGGGCCTTCCGGCAGATACGCCAAGTACCGCTTGATCTTGGGCAGTTGGCGGTAGAGCACCAGACCCGCGCCGACCAACTCGCCGGTGCGGTCGTCGAACCAGCCCAGATTCTCCGAGCGCCACTCGGACTTCACATCTGCCCAGGCCGGGACCTGCATGTGACTCGCCGCGGGCAGGCTCTGGATGTACGCCAGATGCTGCTCGCGACTGATGGTCCTCAGGGTCAGGCTCATTCGGGGCGCTCCTCGGGCTGGTGTGTCCCCCTGGGGACAGGGGCTCCGGCTCTCGCGCGAAGCCTACTGCGCCCGGTGAACGCCTCGCCCGGCCGTTGGAGCGCCCGGCCTACCGGTGACGGCCGGTCAACTGATGAGCCCGCCGAAGAGCCCGCCGTGCGCCATGCCCAGGAAGAATCCGACCGCCGAGGCGCCCAGTCCCAGGACCAGCCCGAAGCGCTCCCGGGTCGTCACCGAGATGAGCTGGCCGTACAGACCGGTCGCGATACCGACCAGGCCCGTCCAGGAACTGAGCAGATGCAGACCGGACCAGATCGCGGAGATCGCCGCCACCGCCCCGAGGACGAGAGTGGCGGCGGCCAGTGCGTCCTGTAGGGGATGAGGCTTGCCGTCGGTGGCGAACAGGCCGTTCCTCGCGTGGGTCCGGATCACTTGTGTCATGGGGCACCTCCTGCGGAAGCGGCGCGGCTTGGCGCCGGGACACCCGATGTGTACTGATTGTCGGCCTCCGGGGGCGGATTTCAACCCGAAGCCGGGGTGCGGGTACTCTGTACCGTCTGCACCGGTGTCTGCCCGGACCACTTCGGGCTACTCCCCTCTTCCGTTCTTCCGTCGAGATCGCCATCTGGATCGCCATCTGGCATCGCCGTCGAGATCGTCGGAGACGGAGCCGCCCGGACTGTCAGTGGTCACTGCTTTACTCGTCAGGAGTGGGCAGCGGCCGGACGTCGGTGCCCACGCATCACGACCCTCCTGCCACGGAAATGCCGTGGCCGTCGAGTCCAAAGGAGGTGGGTTCCACATGCGTCACTACGAGGTGATGGTCATCCTCGACCCCGATCTGGAGGAGCGCTCTGTCTCCCCCCTGATCGAGAACTTCCTCTCCGTTGTCCGTGAGGCCAACGGAAAGGTCGAGAAGGTCGACACCTGGGGCCGTCGTCGTCTCTCGTACGAGATCAAGAAGAAGCCCGAGGGCATCTACTCGGTCATCGACCTGCAGGCCGAGCCTGCGGTCGTCAAGGAGCTCGACCGCCAGATGAACCTGAACGAGTCGGTCCTGAGGACCAAGGTCCTTCGCCCCGAGAACCACTGAGCCCCACGGCTCAGCGGCGACCGGGAACCGAGTAGCAACACCAGCAGCCAGCAAACCCGCCGAGAGGTTCACCCATGGCAGGCGAGACCGTCATCACGGTCGTCGGCAATCTTGTCGACGACCCCGAGCTGCGCTTCACCCCCTCCGGTGCGGCGGTCGCGAAGTTCCGCGTCGCGTCCACTCCCCGCACCTTCGACCGCCAGACCAATGAGTGGAAGGACGGCGACAGCCTCTTCCTGACCTGCTCGGTCTGGCGGCAGGCGGCGGAGAACGTCGCCGAGTCGCTTCAGCGGGGTATGCGCGTCATCGTGCAGGGCCGGCTGAAGCAGCGGTCGTACGAGGACCGCGAGGGCATCAAGCGCACGGTCTACGAGCTCGACGTCGACGAGGTCGGCGCGAGCCTGCGCAACGCCACGGCCAAGGTCACCAAGACCACCGGCCGCGGTGGCCAGGGCGGCTACGGCGGCGGTGGCGGCGGCGGCCAGCAGGGCGGCGGCGGCTGGGGCGGCGGCCCCGGTGGCGGCGGTCCGCAGCAGGGCGGCGGCGGTGCTCCCGCCGACGACCCCTGGGCGACCAGCGCGCCGGCCGGCGGTGGCGGCGGTCAGCAGGGCGGTGGTGGCGGCTGGGGCGGTGGCTCCGGCGGCGGCTACTCGGACGAGCCCCCCTTCTAGGCCCTCGGGCCGGGGTGGGCCGTTCCCCACACTTCTTGATCACACAGGAGAAACACCATGGCGAAGCCGCCTGTGCGCAAGCCGAAGAAGAAGGTCTGCGCATTCTGCAAGGACAAGGTCACGTACGTGGACTACAAGGACACGAACATGCTGCGGAAGTTCATTTCCGACCGCGGCAAGATCCGTGCCCGCCGCGTGACCGGCAACTGCACGCAGCACCAGCGTGACGTCGCCACGGCCGTCAAGAACAGCCGTGAGATGGCGCTGCTGCCCTACACCTCCACCGCGCGATAAGGGAAGGGTGACCGACAGATGAAGATCATCCTCACCCACGAGGTCACCGGCCTCGGCACCGCGGGCGAAGTCGTAGACGTCAAGGACGGGTACGCCCGTAACTACCTGATCCCGCGGAAGTTCGCGATCCGCTGGACCAAGGGCGGCGAGAAGGACGTCGAGCAGATCCGTCGTGCTCGCAAGATCCACGAGATCGCCACCATCGAGCAGGCCAACGAGATCAAGGCCCGTCTTGAGGGCGTCAAGGTCCGCCTTGCCGTCCGCTCCGGTGAGGCCGGCCGCCTCTTCGGTTCCGTCACCCCGGCCGACGTCGCCTCGGCGATCAAGGCCGCCGGCGGTCCCGAGGTCGACAAGCGCCGCATCGAGCTGGGTACGCCGATCAAGACGCTGGGCGCCCATGCGACGTCCGTGCGTCTGCACCCCGAGGTGGCCGCTCAGGTCAACGTCGAGGTCGTCGCCGCCTGATCCGATTCCCAGGCGGGAGTCGGACCGGTAGCAACAGCACGCAGTGGGGCCGCACCGTTCTGGTG
>NZ_JBHVRR010000009.1:13981-37882 GCF_042885635.1 Streptomyces sp. NPDC058045
CGGGTGTGCTCCCCCCCGCGGGGCCGCATCGGTCAACCGCGGCGGGGGCCCCGCCCAGACCCTACCCCCCGGCGGGTGGCGGACGGGAACAACCCCCAGGCGGGGGGCCCCCCCGTTTCTGGTGCGGCCCCACTGTGCTGTGTTGCCCGGTCCCCGTTTCACGTGAAACGGGGGCGGGCGAGAGTCAGCGGGTGGCGCCGGTGACCAGCCAGCGGCCGGAGCGGGAGCGAATCCAGAGGGTCGCCATCCGCACCGCCATCATCAGCGTCATCGCACCCCAGAGCGCGGTGAGCCCGCCGTGCAGCACCGGGACGAGCAGGGCCGCGGGCGTGAAGACCACCAGCGTCACAAACATCGCCCCCGCCAGATACGGCCCGTCCCCCGCCCCCATCAGCACCCCGTCCAGTACGAAGACGATGCCGCAGATGGGCTGGGAGACGGCGACCACGATCAGGGCCGGGAAGGCCGCGTCCGCCACCAGGGAGTCACCGGTGAAGAGCGGGACGAACAGCGGTCGGGCGGCCACCACCAGCACCCCCATCACCACACCGGCCGCGATGCCCCACTCCACCATCCGCCGGCACGCGACCCGGGCACCGTCGGTGTCACCCGCGCCCAGATACCGGCCGATGATCGCCTGCCCGGCGATGGCGATGGCGTCCAGGGCGAAGGCGAGCAGGCTCCAGAGCGAGAGCACGATCTGGTGCGCCGCGATGTCCGCGTCACCGAGCCGGGCGGCCACCGCGGTGGCGATCATCAGGATGGCCCGGATGCAGAGGGTGCGTACCAGCAGGGGGGCGCCGGCCTGGGCGGAGGCGCGGATCCCGGCGAGGTCCGGCCGGAGCGAGGCCCCGTGCCGGCGGGCGCCGCGTACCACCACCCAGAGATAGATGACGGCCATGCCGCACTGGGCGATGACGGTGCCCCAGGCGGAGCCCGCGATACCGAGCCCGGCGCCGTAGACCAGCAGTACGTTGAGCACGGCGTTGGCCACGAAGCCGCCGATGGCGACATAGAGCGGGGTGCGGGTGTCCTGGAGTCCGCGGAGGACTCCGGTCGCGGCGAGGACGACCAGCATCGCGGGGATGCCGAAGGCGGAGATCCGGAGATAGGTGACGGCGTAGGGGGCGGCCGTGTGGGAGGCGCCGAAGAGGTCGATCAGTGCGGGCGCGGTGGGCAGCACCACGGCGATCACGGCGGCGCCGAGGATGAGGGCGAGCCAGATCCCGTCCATGCCCTGGCGGATCGCGGCACCGAGATCGTCGGCGCCGACCCGGCGGGCGACGGCCGCGGTGGTGGCGTAGGCGAGGAAGACGAAGATGCTGACCGCAGTGGTCAGCATGGCGGAGGCGACGGCGAGCCCGGCGAGTTGGGCGGTGCCGAGGTGGCCCACGATGGCGCTGTCGGCCATGACGAAGAGGGGCTCGGCGACGAGTGCGCCGAAGGCCGGTACGGCGAGAGCGATGATCTCCCGGTCATGCTTTCGGCGTCCGGCCCTGGCCGCCGCGGAAGCCTGTGTCATGGGCACCAATCTAATCTTCCACAGGTAAGAGATGCAATGCTAATAGGACCCTTACTGACTGTTCGAGGATGTGGACGGTTGTGCACTGCTGAGGGTGATCTTGAGCCGGTGGCAAAACTTTTTCTTCTGCACAGCCGGTGGATGGGAAAATAGCAGGTCAGCATGGGTGTGTGGAAAGTGCTGAGGGCTTGTTCACAGGCCTGTCCACCGTGTCGTGCACAGGTTTTGCCGAGTTCTCCACAGGCTGGGGCCCGTCATCCACAGCGCCTGTGGATAACCAGATTGGCTGACGGTGCCGAGAGGCCTAACGTAGTGCGGCGCCCGGACCCTCCCGCGACCTCGGAAACGTCACAGAACCGACGCCTTCCCCACCGGAGTCGGGCCGCTTGTCTTGTCAGTGCCGTGCCGTAGGAATGAGGGGCACAGCGAGGTCCGCACGGCGGACGGAGGAGGTGGCCCGGTGAGTATCTCCGAGCCCTTGGACGACCCGTGGGCCGACAGCGGTCCCAGCGATCGTCTCCCCGCCTCCCGCCGCGAGGAGCGCCGCTCCGCCCGCGACGAGCAGCACGACCGCGGCGGCGCGGGCGGCCCCTGGGACGGCGGCTCCTCCTTCGAGCGAGTCCCGCCCCAGGACCTGGACGCGGAGCAGTCCGTCCTCGGCGGGATGCTCCTGTCCAAGGACGCCATCGCCGACGTGGTGGAGGTCCTCAAGGGCCCCGACTTCTACCGCCCCGCCCACGAGACCGTCTACCAGGCCATCCTCGACCTGTACGCCAGGGGCGAGCCGGCCGACCCGATCACCGTCGCCGCCGAGCTGACCAAGCGCGGCGAGATCACCCGCGTCGGCGGCGTCTCCTATCTGCACACCCTGGTCCAGACGGTGCCCACCGCGGCCAACGCCGAGTACTACGCGGAGATCGTCCACGAGCGCGCGGTGCTGCGCCGCCTGGTCGAGGCCGGCACCCGGATCACCCAGATGGGATACGCGGCCGACGGCGATGTGGACGAGATCGTCAACACGGCGCAGGCCGAGCTGTACGCCGTCACCGAGCAGCGCACCAGCGAGGACTACCTGCCGCTCGGCGACATCATGGAGGGCGCGCTAGACGAGATCGAGGCGATCGGCTCCCGCAACGGTGAGATGACCGGAGTCCCCACCGGCTTCACCGACTTCGACTCCCTCACCAACGGCCTGCACCCCGGCCAGATGGTCGTCATCGCCGCCCGCCCCGCGATGGGCAAGGCCCTCGCCCTGGACACCCCCCTGCCCACCCCGTCCGGCTGGACCACCATGGGCGAGGTCCGCGAGGGCGACCACCTCATCGGCGCCGACGGCCGCCCCACCCGGGTCGTCGCGGCAACGGAGGTGATGCGTGAACGCCCTTGCTACCGCGTGGAGTTCGACGACGGCACGCGGCTCACCGCCGACGCGGACCACCAGTGGCTCACCGACACCCCGCCCGGTGCCGGCGGCCGTGCCGTCCGGACCACCAAGGAGATCGCCGAGACGCTGTACCTCCCCGGCTCGGACACCCTGCCCCGGCACAGCGTCCCCACCACCGCCCCCCTGGACCTCCCCGACCGCCAGGATCTGCCCGTCCCGCCCCGCACCCTCGGCGCCCGACTCGGTGGCGGCAGCGGTCAGGGCGGGGGGGCCGGAGGCCGAGACGACGGGGAGGCCGCGGCGCCGCTGCCGCCGCAGTACCTCCGGGCCTCCGTTGAGCAGCGCCGAGCCCTGCTCGCCGGGCTGCTGGAGACGGGCGGTACCGAACTGGCGGACGGGGCCCACCGGTTCAGCACCCACCGCCGTCCGCTCGCCGAAGCCGTCCGCGAACTGATCCTGGGCCTGGGCCTGCGCTGCGGCCAGGTGGCTGCCACCTCCGGCCGCGCTGACGGCCGAGCAAGCGAACGCCAACCGGGCTTGTACAGCGTCGAGTTCCCCTCTGCCGTAGAGCTGCCGGGCAGTCGGCAGATCACCGAGGTGCGCGAGATCCCCTCGGTGCCGGTGCGCTGCGTCCAGGTGGCCAACGCCGACCACCTCTACCTCGCCGGCCGCTCCATGGTGCCGACCCACAACAGCACCCTCGCCCTGGACTTCGCCCGCACCGCCGCGATCAAGAACAACCTGCCCAGCGTCATCTTCTCGCTGGAGATGGGGCGCAACGAGATCGCGATGCGGCTGCTCTCCGCGGAAGCCCGGGTGGCCCTCCACCACATGCGGTCCGGCACCATGACCGACGAGGACTGGACCCGGCTGGCCCGCCGGATGCCGGACGTCTCCGCCGCCCCCCTCTACATCGACGACTCGCCCAACCTGTCGATGATGGAGATCCGCGCCAAGTGCCGCCGCCTCAAGCAGCGCAACGATCTCAAGCTCGTCGTCATCGACTACCTCCAGCTCATGCAGTCCGGCGGATCCAAGCGCGCCGAGAGCCGCCAGCAGGAGGTCTCCGACATGTCGCGGAATCTCAAGCTGCTGGCCAAGGAGCTGGAGCTCCCGGTGATCGCCCTCTCCCAGCTCAACCGAGGCCCCGAGCAGCGCACCGACAAGAAACCGATGGTCTCCGACCTGCGCGAATCCGGCTCCATCGAGCAGGACGCCGACATGGTCGTCCTACTCCACCGCGAGGACGCCTACGAGAAGGAGTCCCCCCGCGCCGGCGAGGCCGACCTCATCGTCGCCAAACACCGAAACGGCCCCACCGCCACCATCACCGTCGCCTTCCAGGGCCACTACTCCCGCTTCGTGGACATGGCCCAGACGTGAGGGGGGCGGCGCGCGGTCCCGCTGACCTCTCGGCTCCGTACCCGCCTCTTGGCATCATCGCGACATGCCCCCGACGCCTCCCCGCACCGTCCGAGCTGTCGACACCGCTCAGCTCCTGGAGCTGGCCGAGGAAGCCGCCATGCACGGCTTCAGCCAGCGTCTTCCGGGCGACTGGCTGTGAGAGCACCTCGCCCCAGAGGCGACGCACTACCTGTTCCCGACGCTCATTCAGCGGCTCACGCACCGTCCGGAAACGCCGCTCCAGTGGAGGTGCCAGCAACTTCTCACTGTCCGCACCGGAGAACAGATCTGGGGTCTCCTTGACGTTCTTCCCGACACGTTCGACACGATCCCGGAGACCTTGGACGCGGCGTCCAAGAAAGACATCGTCAGCCGCATCAAGCGAGCAACTACCGTGCGCGAGTGGGTGGAACGGAGGGCGCCCAAAACAGGTTTGTGCCGCCCCTGGTAGCGGTGCAACTGTCAGTGGGTGCTGGGAACCTGACTCCATGCCCGCCCACCCCCTCCGCTTCGCGCAGGCCACTTCCCCGCACCGACAGACGTGGCCAGGGCATCGGCATGGCCCTGATGAGGCACGTCCGGACCGTCGCTCGCGATGAGATGGGGCTTGAGCAGTTGCATCTGGCAGTCCGGGCCGGCGTTGGGTTGGAGGCCTTCTACGAACGGCTCGGGTGGAAGGAGATCGGGCGCTGGCCTGGGGCCCTTCGGCTGGGGTCCGGCGACGATCGCGATGAAGTGCTCATGTTCCTCGAACTCGGGGCTGAGGACATGACACGTTCCTGAGCGAGAAGCCCAGCGACATGGCTTGAGAGGTCGTACCGCGTGGTGTCTTCAGCCCGCTTGGAAGAACGCGAGCATTCTCTGGGCGGCGTCCGGTGAGGTCAGCAGCTTCTGGATGTCCGCGGACATCCGGGCCGCGGCGGCGGTCCGTTCGAACATCTCGCTTTCGTATGCGCTGACGGCTGTGGGGAAGTCGTCGGGGTGTGCGGACAGTGCGAGGCCGAGCAAGGCGCCGTCGAGTAGTGCCATATTGGCGCCCTCTCCCACGGGCGGCATCAGGTGCGCGGCGTCGCCGAGCAGTGTGACGCCCGGCGTCGACGGCCAGGTCAGGCCGGCCGGGAGGCTGGTGATCGGCCGCGGCACGATGGTGTCGTCGCAGGCCGCGATCAGTGCGGTGATCCGCGGGTCCCAGCCGTCGAGCAGGCCGATCAGCCGGGAACGGGCGGCGGCCGGATCCTCGAACGGGATCCCACTGGTAGCGAACCAATCCTCGCCGGTGCGGTAGAAGCTGAGGCCGATACGCACGCGGCCGTCGCCGTTGCGCTGCGCCGCCAGCGACAACCCGTCGCCGAGCACCCAGTAGTTGCCGCGCCCGACCATCGCCGCGAGGTCGGGATGCGTGCGGTCGATGTCTGGAATGCCGATCTCGATGATGTTCTGGCCGATGTGCGCCGGGCGGGCGTCGGTGAGCAGGGCGCGTACCCGGGATCGCGCGCCGTCGGCCCCGACCAGCAGGTCGTAGGTCGCGCTGCCGCCGTCGGCGAAGTGGAGCCGGCTGTTGTCAGCGGACTTGAATGTGTGGCCCCAGCGCACGGTGTGTGCGGGGAGGGAGTCCAGCAGGAGGTCGCGGAGATCGGTGCGGTCGACCTCGGGTCGGTCGAGCGGGGCGTCAGCGGGTGTGTCCTCCTGGAGCAGCAGGGTGCCGTCCGGCTGGAGAAGACGCATGTCCTGGCCTTCGCGGCGGGCGATCCGCTGGAACCGGTCGAACAGACCGGCCTCGTGCAGCGCCCGCTGGCCGGAGTGGATGTCGATCATGCCGCCCTGCCCGCGCGCATCGCGTGACGATTCACGTTCATAGACGACGGCGTCGATGCCGTTCCGATGAAGCACCCTGGCGAGCGCCAACCCGCCCAGCCCTGCTCCGACTATGGCGATGGTCATTGCTGCTCCTTCCTCCGATACGGCGTACTGGTCGATACACTGTATCGACCGATGCATTGTACTGTTGCGGCATGTTGGTATGGGAGAGGCCGGAGCCGCCGCAGCGACCTGTTCCGGCGCCGTTGAGCCGGGAACGGATTGTGCGGGCGGCGATCCGACTGGCCGACGCGGACGGCCTGGACGGGGTGTCGCTGCGCAAGGTCGCCACCGCGCTGGATGTCCGTCCGATGCGGCTGTACGGCTACATCGACAGCAAGGAAGAGCTGCTCGACCTGATGGTCGACGCCGCCTACGCCGAGATCCGGCCTGCCGGAGACGGCTGGCGGGCGGTGCTCCGGTCGCTTGCCGAAGCCACCCGGCACGCCGCTCACCAGCACGAATGGCTCGCCGATCTCTTGGGCGGGCGACCCCAACTCGGGCCCCATGCGCTGGCCAGCGGGGAGACGGTCACGGCCGCCCTGGACGAGGTCGAGGTGGACGCCGTCATGCCGGTGGTCGCCGCGGTCAACGCCTATGTGGTCGGCGCGGTGCGCCGGGAGATCGCCGAGCGGCGAGCGGAGCGGGTCACCGGCCTGGACGAGAAGCACTGGCAGGCCTCCCTCGGGCCCTACCTGGAGCGCACCTTCGCCACGGGCCGATTCCCCGCGCTGGCCACAGTGGTGCACGATGCCGCCCATCTGGATGCCGACGAGACCTTCCGGACCGGCCTCGACTTTCTGCTCGACGGCATCGAGGCGCGCATCTCCGGGTGACGCCCTTGGGATTCCGCCCGTTCCACGTCAGTTGACGTCCCGGCTGGCTGAAATGTGGTCGACGGCCGGGGGTGGGGCGGGGTGGACTGGGGGGATGACTGGTGTTGCGGATGAGGTGTTGTTGCCGGGGACGCGGCGGGCGCTGGTGCGTCGGCTGGCGGTGGGGCAGGCGGAGGGGCGGGCGCCGTCGATGGTGGCCGCTGTGGTGCGGGACGGGGAGGTGGTCTGGCAGGGGGCCCGCTCCGGTATGAGCGGGCCGGCGCCGGACGGGAATGTGCAGTACCGGATCGGGTCGATCACCAAGACGTTCACCGCGGTGCTGGTGCTGCGGCTCCGTGACGAGGGGCTGCTCGATCTGGGGGATCCGCTGGAGAAGCATCTGCCCGGTACCGGCGTCGGTGAGGTGACCGTCCGCCAACTGCTGGCGCACACCGCCGGGTTGGCCGCTGAGACGCCCGGCCAGTGGTGGGAGCGCAGCCCCTCCTCGCTTCGGCCGGGGCTTGCCGATGTCCTTGGTGAGGAGCCGTCCCGTCATCCCACCGGGCAGCGCTTCCACTACTCGAATCCGGGCTACACCCTGCTCGGTGCCCTGGTGGCGGAGGTGCGGCAGGCGTCCTGGGAGGAGGTCCTGCGGCGCGAACTGCTGGAGCCGCTGGGGCTTGACCGGACCACGGTGCAGCCGTTGGCGCCGTATGCGGGTGGCTGGGCGGTGCATCCATGGGCCGATGTGCTGCTGCCGGAGCCGGCTGAGGATCTGGGGATCATGGGCCCGGCCGGCTGCCTCTGGTCCACCACCGGGGATCTGGCCCGTTTCGCCGCCTTTCTGGCGCGCGGCGACGAACGAGTGCTGAGCGCGGAGTCGGTACTGGAGATGCGGACGCCCGCGGCGCCCCCGGACAGCCCCGGGCTGGCCGCCGGTGACGGCTATGGCCTCGGCGTACAGATCCATCGGCAGGGCGATCGGGCGCTGGTGGGTCACTCCGGTTCGCTGCCGGGCTATCTCGCCGCACTGGTGCTGGATGTGGAGGAGGGGCTTGCCTCCGTCGTCCTCGCCAACTGCACCTCCGGCGCTGCGGTCTACTCGGTCGCCGCCGATCTGATCGAGACGGTGGCCGCGGCCGAGCCCAGGATTCCGGCGCCCTGGCATCCGCTGAACGAAGTCGACCCTGCGGTACTGGAGTTGGCGGGGCCCTGGTACTGGGGGACGCAGGTGCTGGCGCTGCGGCCCACTGCCGGTGGCGGGGTGGATCTGGCGCCGGTGGACGGTGTGGGGCGGGCTTCCCGGTTCCGGGCGAACGCGGACGGTACCTGGACCGGGCTCGACGGCTACTACGCGGGGGAGGTGCTGGCCGCGGTCCGGCGGGCGGACGGTGGGGTGAGCCATCTCGATCTGGGCTCGTTCGTCTTCACCCGGGAGCCTTATGAGGCGGGTGCACCGGTGCCGGGTGGAGTGGACCCCGGGGGATGGCGCCCGCTCCCCTCCTGAGATTCCTGAGAACGCCGCTGACGGAAGTCGGTTGCCGTGGCAGGGCCGGTCCGGCTGTTTCACGTGAAACGCCTGCAACCGCCCCTGCCCATAAGGGACTTCAGAAAGGGAGATGTCAGAGCTGCATCTTGAATCCGACGTGGCTGGCGGTGAAGCCCAGCCGTTCATAGAAGCGGCGGGCGTCGGTGCGGGTCATGTCCGAGGTGAACTCCACGAGTTGGCAGCCGGAGCGACGGGACTCCTCGACGGCCCACCCGATGAGCTGGCTGCCCAGTCCATTGCCGCGTTCCTCCGCGTGGATACGGACTCCCTCGATGAGCGAGCGCGTCGCCCCACGTCGGGAGAGTCCGGGGATGACGGTCAGTTGCAGGGTGCCCACCACCCGGTCCGCGCGGACGGCCACTATCTGGCGCTGGTTCGGATCCGCGGCCAGCCGAGCAAAGGCCTCCCGGTACGGGGTGAGGTCCTTGGGGCTCTCCCGCTGGGCGCCCAGCGGATCGTCCGCCAGCATCGCCACGATGGCGGGAAGGTCCTCAGCGGTCGCCGCTCTGATCTCAAGCTCTCCCATAACAGGCAGCCTAGGAGGTCCCGCGGCCCGGCCCGTGCCCTGGGGTTCGCTCAGCCTGCGGCCACCGTCAGCGGGGCGAAGCGGCGGCGCCAGTCACCCGGCAGCTTCGGGATGCCCAGCGCCATGACGGCGTTCTCCGTGATCAGCCTCAGCCCGCAATCCTTCAACCAGTCGAGAAGTACGCCGTGTTGTACGTCGATATCGGTGCGGAGATCCCGGTCGCTGTCCTGGGCGAGGGCGGTGATCAGGGCCTGGGCGGTGGCCGGATCCCGGGCTACCAGTGGGCCGAGGACATGGGTGTCCTCGTTGGGCCAGGCTGCGGCGAAACCGATCAACTCGTCCCCGGCCTCGGCCACCCGCAGCAGATCGGCGAAGGCCGGCAGCCTGGTGAGCATCAGGGTGCGATCGGTGCCGAAGACCTCCAGGTCGAGCGCCAGCATGGCGGGCAGGTCCTCCGCGGTGGCGGGCCGGACCCGGATCCCGCCCGCCGTGGCTCCCTGCGCCCCGTCCGGCGAAGCGGCCGAAAAGCGACCCCGCACCATCTCGGCCCGGCCCACCATCTTGAAGCCGAGTTGTTCGTAGAGCGGGCGCCCGGTCTCCGTGGCGTAGAGGGTGAGCGGCGCTCCATCGGCCTCCGCGATGACATGGCTCAGCAGCCGTCGGCCCACCCCGCGTCGGGCATACCTCTCGGCGACGAGCATCATGCCGAGCGCCTGGAGTTCGGGCCGGGCCGCGGCACCGTAGGACGTGACCACGCAGGCGCTGACCAGGCCGCCCTCGGGGGCGTCGATTCCATAGCCCTGGCCCGCGGTGAGCAGCAGGCCCCATTTGTGGTCCTCGCGTGGCCAGCCCCGGTCTTCGGAGAGGTCGGCACAGGCCGAGCGGTCCTGCGGGGTGAGGCGGCGGACGGGCAGTGAACTGAGCGAGGGTGTCGACACGGGCTCAGGTTGTCCGACGGAGGTTGCCGGCGTCCACCGCTTTGCGGTCGGCGGAGCGTAGCTTTCGGCCACGTCGAGTAAGCCCCCAGGGCTTCAAAACGGAAATCGCGGTCATAAAGAGATAGACGCTGAGCGAGACACCGGGCGCCACCAGGAGATTGCCCGCAGAGGTCACCGTCTCGCCTGAACTGGCTTGTGCCGCGGCCTCGTTGATACCGGGACGCAGCAGCAGGATGGACAGTCCGGTGGTGATCAGCGTCAGCCAGAACTTGAGGTAGACCCACCAGTGCCGGGCCAGGCCCCAGCGGGTGCCCAGGGAGAGCAGCAGACCGCTGAGCAGCGTGCCCAAGGCGAGCGGGATCACCAGCCAATCCGAGAACACCTTCATGGATCGGTAGGAGGCCTCCGCCACTTCCGGTGAGCCGCTGCCGACCGCGGTGACGGAGAGCCCGAACAGCCCCAGGGTGACCCCGAGCCAGCAGGCGGAGGCCGCGACATGGACGACGAGTACGGCCCGACGGGCCCGGCGTTGAAGTTTCACGTGGAACACCGTGCCGCCGCGGCCCGTCCCCTCGCGTCCCACAGCGGGAGTAACCCCGGCTACCGGGCTCGGCGTACATCACCGGCCCGGCGCGGGCCTGCCGCCCTGCCGGTGCCCGGGTGGGACGAGCGTCAGCCCAGATCCGGTGCGTGCATTGCGCGTACGCCCTCGATGTTTCCGTCGAGGTAGTGGCGCAGGGAGAGTGGGACCAGATGGACGGAGGCGATGCCGACGCGGGTGAACGGGATGCGGACGATCTCGTACTCCCCGCAGGGCTCCTCGATCTCGGGGCCGTGGCGCTGCGCGGTGTCCATGGACTCCAGGCGGCAGACGAAGAAGTGCTGCACCTTGACGCCGGTCGCGCCGCCGTCGGCACCGATATGTTCCACGGTGTCCACAAAGCACGGCACCACATCGGTGATCTTGGCGCCCAGTTCCTCATGCACCTCGCGGTGAAGGGCGTCGACCACGGTGGCATCCCCGGGCTCGACTCCACCGCCCGGAGTCACCCAGTACGGGTCGACGCCGGGCTTGGTGCGTTTGATCAGGATCAGATGGTCGCCGTCGAGCAGGACGGCGCGTGCGGTGCGTTTGACCACGGGACGAACGGTCATGGGGGAAATGTGGCCCCGGCTGTTCCACGTGAAACATCCCGGGGCCTGTCAGCTGGGCGGGCGCCGGTCACCGACAGGAACCGGTCTGGCTGAGGCCTGCAATGGATCAGCCTTGAGTGGCGGCCTCGTCCAGGGCGCGCCGGACGTCAGCCAGGAGGTCGGCCTCGTCCTCCGCGCCGGCCGAGAAGCGGACGAAGCCCTCGGGTACATCGTCCCCGCCCCAGCGTCCGCGGCGTTCCGCAGTGGAGCGCAGGCCGCCGAAGCTGGTGGCGTCGTCGACCAGCCGCAGCGCCCCCAGAAAAAGCTCCGCGTGTTCGCGGGACGGCAGCGTGAAGGACAGCACACAACCGAAGCCGCGCATCTGCCGGGCGGCCACCGAGTGCGAGGGGTCGTCGGGCAGGCCCGGGTAGCGCAGCCCGGACACCTCGGGCCGATGGCGCAGCGCCTCGGCGAGGGCCAGGGCATTGGCGTTCTGGCGGGCGGCGCGCAGCGGCAGTGTGGCCAGCGAGCGGTGGGCGAGCCAGGCCTCCATCGGGCCCTGGATGGCGCCGACGATCTTGCGCCAGCGCCGTACCGGCTCCAGCAGTTCCGGCTCCCGGCAGGCCACATAGCCGAGGAGGATGTCGCCGTGCCCGGTGAGCTGCTTGGTGCCGCTGGCGACCGCGAAGTCGGCGCCCAGCTCCAGCGGCCGCTGGCCGAGCGGGGTGGCCAGGGTGTTGTCGACGGCGACCAGGGCGCCGCGGCGGTGTGCCTCCGCGGCCAGCCGCCGTACATCGCAGACGTCCAGCCCCGGATTGGACGGGGTCTCCAGCCACAGCAGCCGCGCCCCGTCGAGCACCTCCAACTGGGCGTCGCCGCCGGTCGGGGCGGTGCGTACCTCGATGCCGAAGGCCTCCAACTGCTCGCGGACCAGCGGGAAGACCTGGTAGCCGTCGGACGGAAGGACCACCGCGTCGCCGCTGCGCAGCGCGGAGAAGAGCACCGCGGAGATGGCGGCCATGCCGGAGGGGAAGATCAGCGTGGCCGCGTCCGGGTCGCCCGGCGCCTCCAACTCGCCGATGGCGCGCTCCAGATGGGTCCAGGTCGGATTGGAGTCCCGGCCGTAGGTGTAGGGCCCGGTCGGCTCGCCGGGCAGATGGAAGTGGGCGGCGAAGACCGGTCCGGGCAGCGTCGGCTCGTACTTGGCCGGCTCGGGCAGCCCGGCCCGTACCGCCCGTGTCCCGTCGCCCGGACCGTCGGCTCCCACCGTTGCGTTGCTGTGCTCTTCCTCGGTCATGCCGCCCTGCCTTCCACCGTCCCGGAGACCTCGGCGAGCAGTCCCTCGCACCCGGCCACCACCATCTTCAGGCAGGTCTCGAATCCCCCGATCCCGCCGTAGTAAGGGTCCGGTACGTCCGAATCGGTGCCGGCACAGGGGTCGTAGGAGCGCAGCAGGCGGACCTTGGCCGCGTCCTCGGGGGTGGGAGCGAGGGCGCGCAACTTCCGCAGGTGCCCGCTGTCCAGCGCGATCACCAGGTCCAGTTCCGCGAACCAGGAGGCGTGGAACTGCCGGGCGCTGTGCTCGGTCCCGTATCCGGCGCCGGTGAGGACGGCGACCGTACGCGGGTCGGCGGCGTCGCCCTCGTGCCAGCCGTCGGTGCCGGCGCTGTCCACCGAGACCAGCGGGTCGAGTCCGGCCTCGGCCAGCATGGTCCGGAAGACCTGCTCGGCCATCGGCGAGCGGCAGATATTGCCGGTGCAGACGAAGCAGAGGCGGTAGGCGCGGTGCGGCATCGCGGGTCAGTCCTCGTCGGGCAGTGCGAGGTGGAGCGCCCAGGAGACCACGGAGATGATCAGGCCGCCCAGGACCGCGGTCCAGAAGCCGTCGACGTGGAAGCTCACATGAAGGATGCCGGTCACCCATGAAGTCAGCATCAGCATCAGCGCGTTGACGACCAGCGTGATCAGGCCGAGGGTCAGGATGAACAGCGGAAAGGTCAGCACCTGGACGACGGGCTTGACCAGAACGTTCACCACGCCGAAGATCAGCGCCACCACTATCAGGGTGAGTGCCTTGTCACCGGTGCTGTGCCCGGTCAGGGTGATCTTGTCCAGTACCCATACGGCGACGGCCAGGGCGGCGGCGTTGGCGAGCGTCTTGACTACGAAATTCCTCATGGGGCGATCGTGGCAGACTCAGGCGATCACGCGCGTACGGGCGAGGGGCTGGCGAAGCGATGAAGGCATTCCGACTGGACGACCTGGAGGCGGAGCGGGCCGCCAACAACGGCGCCTATCTGCAGTTCCTCCGCGAACGCAATATGTCGGTGGGGCTCTATGCACTCGACGCGGGTGCCACCGATCCGCAGCAGCCGCACCAGCAGGACGAGGTGTACTTCGTGGTGAGCGGCCGCGCCTCGGTCACCGTGGGGGACGAGACCACCCAGGTCGCCCGCGGCAGTGTGGTCTATGTGCCGGCCGGGGTGATGCACCGCTTCCACCACATCAGCGAGGACCTGCGGGTGCTGGTGGTCTTCTCGCCGCCGGAGAGCTGAGCCGCAGCCCGGTCGGGGGCCGGGGCCGGGGTTCCCTAGGGGACGGGTCAGGGAAGGACCGGGGCCGGAGCGGGCCCGCCGGGCGCGGCCGCGTCCTAGCATCGGGAGCAGGCGGACGGCCGTCCGGGCATCAGGCGCCCGGCTTCCCGATCCGCCGCGGGAAACCGGCCGGGTCCGTGATCCGGGGAGTGGGAAGCGCCGGGGACAGACCGTTCCGGAGCGACGAGGAAGCGAGGTAAGGACGATGGCGGTGCGGGAGATCTTCGCGGGCCTGCCCTGGTGGGTGAAGTGGGTGGCGGTGCCGCTCATCGCGCTCTTCGTGTTCGGCGGACTGATCGTCGGCATCCTCCAGGTCCTGGTCGGCCTGCTCTTCAAGGTGCTGATCTTCGTGGCGCTGGTCGGCGGACTCATCTATGTCGTAGGGAAGTTCAGGTCCAACTCCTCGTCCAGGGGCGACTGGTAGCCGCTCGCGGAGGGTGCTGGGCTGGCGGGGGCAGGATAGGGACGGCGTCCCTCGCGCGGGGGAAGTTTCCGCACTCCGTGGACAGGGGCCGGGCCGCGGCGGCTAGGGTCCTGGGATCGACGACCCGGTCCGTCGAGCGCACCTCCGCCCGTGAACCGGCCGAGACCGGCCACCCCTCGGCCCCTCGCGCTTCGGGAGTGACCATGGCCCCCGCCGACCTCCGCCCCGTACCCGCGTCCGCGCATGTGCCCCGCGGCTCCGCCGGCGCCCCGGCTCCGCCCGTCGCCCCTGTCGCCAAGAGCGGCACCGGGGCCGGGCCGACGCTGATCGGGTCCGTACAGCGGGCGCTGCGGCTGCTGGAGTCCGCCGCGGCACACAGCGGCGGTGCGCCCGCCAAGCAGTTGGCCCGTGAGGCGCGGCTCCCGCTGCCCACCGCGTACCACCTGCTGCGGACCCTCACCCATGAGGGATATCTGCGGCGTGAGGGCGGCGTCTTCCATCTCGCCGAGGCGGCCGAGCGGCTGGCGCGGAGCGCCGGTGTCCAGCAACGGCGCCTGAGAATGGGCGAGTCACTGCGGCATCTGCACCAACTCATCGGCGCCGCCGTCTACTTCGCGGTCTACCGGGAGGGCGAGATCGATCTGGTGTCGGTCGCGGACTCACCGGTCGGCCCCGCCGTCGAGGAGTGGGCCGACTTCCGCGAGACGGGCCATGCGCACGCCATCGGACAGTGCCTGCTCTCCCAACTGGACGACGAGGCAAGGCAGGACCATCTCTCCCGCCACCCCGTCCGGCAGATCACGCCCTATGGCGCGCCCGACGCGCCCACGCTGCTGCGGCGGCTCGACCGGGCGGGCCGGATGCGGCCGATCTTCGAGCGGCAGGAGTACGCCCTCGGCACCGAGTGCGCGGCCATCCCGATCACTGTGGGTGCGACCGCCGCCACCCTCGCCATCTCCCTTCCCTCGCACCGGAGTTCGGCTCTGGAGGCGCTTGCCCTGCGGCTCCAGCGGGAGATCGGCGGGCTGCTCGGGACACTCGACATCTCTATCAGCATCTGAAAACTCACTCCTTGTGATCTGATGTGCACAGTGAGCAAGATGCCACCAGCGCCGGGGACTTGTGCCCGGCCAGTCGACGGCAAACGACGGGGTAGGCGATGCGCGAGTCGGTACAGGCCGAGGTCATGATGAGCTTTCTCGTCTCGGACGAGCTCTCTTTCCGGATCCCGGTGGAGCTCCGTTACGAGACGGATGATCCGTATGCCGTGCGGTTCACCTTCCATCTGCCCGGCGATGCGCCTGTGACCTGGGCGTTCGGACGGGAGTTGCTGGTGGACGGGGTCGCCGGGCCGTGCGGTGACGGCGATGTGCACATCTGGCCCACCGATTCCGAGGTGCTGGACGAGGTGTTCATCCGGCTCCAGGTCGGCGCGGACCAGGCGCTGTTCCGGGCCGGCGCGGCCCCCCTGGTCGCGTTCCTCGACCGCACCGACCGGCTGGTGCCGCTCGGGCAGGAGCAGAAGCTGGCCGACTACGACACCATGCTCGACGAGACGCTGGACCGGATCCTCGCGGAGCAGAGTGCGGGCTGACACGCCCGCCCGCACATGCCAGCCGTAACGCTTCAGCAACGGCCCGCCGCCTTCCGCCAGTTGAAGAGCGGCGGCCCGCCGGACGCCCCGCCCCGGGGCCGGGCTCAGCGCTTGCGGCGCCGCCCTCCGCCGCCCCGCCCCGACCGGGCGGGCCCGCGACCCCCCGGCACCGGCCCCACCGCACTCCCGGAACTGCCCACCCCCGCAGGCCCGTTCACCGGCACAGCCCCCGCGCCGCCCGCCACCGGCACGCTCCCGGCGCCCCCCTCCGGCCGGTCCGCGGAGACGACCAGGGTGGCCAGCAGCGTCGTCACCGGTACCGAGGCGACCAGGCCGATCGAGCCCACCAGCGTCCGTACGATCTCCTCCGCCACCAGTTCGCTGCCCGCCACGGTGCCCACTCCGCTGCGGGCCACCGAGAAGAGCAGCAGCAGCGGCAGGGCGGCACCCGCGTAGGCCAGGACCAGGGTGTTGACGACGGACGCGATGTGGTCGCGGCCGATCCGGATGGCCGCCCGGTAGAGCCGCCGCCGTCCCATCGAGGGGTCGGCCTGGTGCAGCTCCCACACCGCGGAGGTCTGGGTGACGGTCACATCGTCGAGCACCCCGAGCGAGCCGATGACGACTCCGGCCAGCAGCAGCCCGCTCATGTCGATGGACGGGTACAGGCCGTGGATGAGGCCGGTGCTGTCGTCGGTGTTGCCGGTGAGCGCGGCCCAGCCGATGAAGAGGGAGCCGAGCAGCCCGATCAGCAGCAGCGAGACCAGGGTGCCGAGCACCGCCACCGAGGTGCGGGCGTTGACGCCATGGCAGGTGTAGAGCGCGATCAGCATGATGGCGCTGGCCCCGATCACCGCCACCACCAGCGGATTCGAGCCCTGGAGGACGGCCGGCAGGATGAACAGCGTCAGCACCAGGAAGCTCACCGCGAGCGCCACCAGCGCCAGCAGCCCCCGCAGCCGCCCCACCGCGACCACCGCCAGCGCGAAGATCCCCGCCAGCAGCACCATCGGGAACTTCCGCTCCACATCGCTGACCGAGTACTGGAGTTCATGCGGGGCGTCGGGCGCGTAGGAGACCACCACGCCCTGGTGGGCGTGGAGTTGGCGCGGGGAGTCGGGCCGGACGATCTCGGTGAAGGTGCGGCCGCGGTCCTTGCCGGTGTCGACCCGGACGGTCGCCTTGCCGCAGGCCCCGGCCGGCTTCCGCTGGGCCGAACCGCCGTCCGCGGCAGGGGCGTTGCCACCGGAGCCACCGGCACCGCCCGGGTCGCCGGTGCCACCGGCGCCGCCCGAGCCGTCGGCGTTCACCGAGGAGCACGGCACCTTCTCCACCTGGACCACGGTGGCCTGTTGGGTCTGCCGGTCGAAGCCGACCCCGGAACGCTGGTGCGGCGGGGCGCCGCCGGGCCACAGTGCCACCAGCCCCACCACCACGGCCACCGCGAACGGGATGAGCACCGCCGCGATCACCTTCCGCAGATGCCGCGAGACGGGCGCCGCCGGGCCGTGCCCATGGCTGTGGCCGTGCTCGGGCGGGTGCGGCGGTGGCTGAGGGGGCTGTTGCATGGAGGTCACCTGCCGATCATCCCAAGAAGCGGACGTCCCTGTTCACAGAGCGCCTCCGCACGTTAGCTTAGAAGCGCTTTTGCACACGCGGGAGCTCGGAGCACCGGGCTGAGAGGGCGCTGACCTGCGCATTCGCGAGGACCGTACGGCGATGACGTACGGGCACACCTCGCGTGCGGGAACGGCTGCGTCGACCGCTGAACCTGTTACCGGGTAATGCCGGCGTAGGGAGTTAGGTCACATGACCGCATCTGACGCACACCTGCCTGCCTCCGTCCCGTCCGAGGGGACCGGAAGCACCACGGAGGACGGGCACACCACCGGCTGGCACAAGGGATATCTCACAGGGCCCGAGGGCACCCGCCCGGACCTGCGGGTCCCGGTCCGCCGAGTCCACCTCACCAACGGCCGGGCCGTCACCCTGTACGACACCTCGGGGCCGTACACCGATCCGGAGACCGAGACCGACGTCCGGCGGGGGCTCGCGCCGCTGCGGGAGAACTGGATCATCGCCCGCGGCGACACCGCGGAGTACGCGGGTCGCCCCGTCCGCCCCGAGGACGACGGCATCAAGCACACCTCGCCGCGCGGCGGGCTGCGCAATCTGGACGCGGTGTTCCCCGGCCGCCCCCGCCAGCCCCGCCGCGGCCGCACCGGCCGGGCGGTGACCCAACTCGCCTACGCACGGCGGGGCGAGATCACCCCGGAGATGGAGTACGTCGCCATCCGGGAGAACCTCGCGCCCGAGACGGTGCGCGAGGAGATCGCGGCCGGCCGCGCCGTACTGCCGGCCAACGTCAACCACCCCGAGACCGAGCCCATGATCATCGGCAAGCGGTTCCTGGTGAAGGTCAACGCCAACATCGGGAACTCCGCGGTCACTTCCTCCATCGAGGAGGAGGTGGAGAAGATGACCTGGGCCACCCGCTGGGGCGCCGACACCGTCATGGACCTCTCCACCGGCCGCAACATCCACACCACCCGCGAGTGGGTCCTGCGCAACTCACCCGTCCCCATCGGCACCGTCCCGCTCTACCAGGCACTGGAGAAGGTCGACGGCCGTGCGGAGGAGCTGAGTTGGGAGGTGTACAAGGACACCGTCGTCGAACAGGCCGAGCAGGGCGTGGACTATATGACGGTGCACGCCGGAGTGCGCCTGCCGTACGTCCCGCTCACCGCGAACCGCAAGACCGGCATCGTCTCCCGCGGCGGCTCCATCATGGCCGCCTGGTGCCTGGCCCACCACCGCGAGAGCTTCCTCTACGAGCACTTCGAGGAACTCTGCGAGATCCTCGCCGCCTTCGACGTTACCTACTCACTCGGCGACGGACTGCGCCCCGGTTCCATCGCGGACGCCAACGACCGTGCCCAGTTCGCCGAGTTGGAGACCCTGGGCGAGCTGAACCGGATCGCCAGGCGGCACGAGGTGCAGACCATGATCGAGGGCCCGGGCCATGTCCCCATGCACAAGATCAAGGAGAACATCGACCTCCAGCAGCAGATCTGCGAAGAGGCGCCCTTCTACACCCTCGGCCCCCTCACCACCGACATCGCCCCCGCCTACGACCACATCACCTCCGGCATCGGCGCCGCCATGATCGGCTGGTGGGGCACCGCCATGCTCTGCTACGTCACACCCAAGGAGCACCTGGGCCTGCCCAACCGCGACGACGTCAAGACCGGCGTCATCACCTACAAGATCGCGGCCCATGCGGCGGACCTCGCCAAGGGCCACCCGGGCGCCCAGGACTGGGACGACGAACTCTCCGACGCCCGCTTCGAGTTCCGCTGGGAGGACCAGTTCAACCTGGCCCTCGACCCGGACACGGCCCGAGAGTTCCACGACGAGACCCTCCCCGCCGAACCCGCCAAGACGGCCCACTTCTGCTCCATGTGCGGCCCGAGGTTCTGCTCGATGAAGATCAGCAGAAGCATCACAGAGCAGTTCGGCGGCGACGACCCGCTGACCAGCGACGATGAGGCTCGGATGGGGATGCTGGCCAAGTCGGCCGAGTTCGCTGCGCGGGGGAACCGGCTCTACCTGCCGATCGCGGACTGATCTTCTGACGTCTCAGTGATCGCCTGCACAGAGATCGCCCCTGGCTCCGGGATGTCGAGCTGGGGGCGAGTCGCATTGTTGGTTAGGCGGTGTTGATGTTGCCCGTGGACGCGGCGCGGGCTGGGCGGTCATGCGGGCTCCGTGGGGTTGCTGACGAGAGCGGGTCGGCTGGCCACCTCGTGGAGGTGATCACGGAGAGCGAGGGATCGCAACGTGCCCTGCCGGTCTCCGTCCGCTGCCTGTGCGCGTGCTTGCAGCCTCAGCAGCCGTGCATTGATGGAGCCCGACGCGATACCGTGAGCTATCTCGTCAGACTGACGTGAAGTCTCGACTTGCATTCGTCGCCTCGTCGGTCTGAGATCCTGGAGACCATGAGCGAGAGGTGCCGCAGGTATGGAGTGGAAGACCCACGGTGAGCGTCAGATCTACACCAACAAGTGGGTGAACCTGTGTCTGGTCGATGTCCAGCAGCCGGACGGTCGGAGGTGGGAGTACCACGTCGTCCGTCTCCGGCACCTGGCCGTGGCCGCGGTGGTCAATGACCGCCAAGAGGTCCTGATGATGTGGCGGCACCGCTTCATCACAGACTCGTGGGCCTGGGAGCTGCCCATGGGTCTGGTGGAAGAAGGGGAGACACCGGAAGAGGCTGCGGCCCGTGAGGTTCTGGAGGAGACGGGCTGGCGTCCCGGCCCCGTCAAACCGCTGATCTACGCCGAGCCGGCCAACGGGATCACCGACTCACAACACCACGTCTTCCGGATCGACGGCGCTACCTACGCCGGGCCGCCCACGGAGAAGAACGAGTCCGACCGCATCGAGTGGATTCCCCTCTCGGAGGTACGGGGCATGATCGACCGTCGGGAAGTCGTAAGCAGTGGCTCACTCGTCGGCCTGCTGTACCTGCTCATGGCTGAAGGGGTTCGCTGACCTGCGGGAGGAGTTCCCGCAGCCTCGCTTCGAAGGCCAGCGCTACAGGCTGTTGCCGGTACGGGGCCAACTGGCCGTAGAACTCCCTGAGATGGCCTGAAACTCGCTCGGACGAAACCGCGGATGCGGGTTCAAGTGCTCGCATGGCGGTGTGGCACGCCTGGTCGAGCTTGCCTTGATCCAACTGCGTACGCGCCAGCCAGAACGAGTGGAACGCACGGCCGCGCTGATTGGTGCGGTCTTCGCGTCGCAAGGCGTCCGTGATCAAGGGTTCGGCTGTGGCTGCTTCGCCCAGTCGACCGTGCGCGATGCCCGTGTCCACGATGAGCTTCGGCTCATCGAAGTAGGTGACCCAAGAAGGGTCGGGGTCACTCGCCTGGATCTGCTCGAAATGACGGTGGGCTTCTCCGATCGCCCGGTGAGTGGAATCCCGGTTGCCGAGGGTGGCGTGAGCGAAGGCTTCGCGCATGGACAACATGGACAGGACACGTGAGGTGGTGCCGAGATCTGAGCGGGCCTGGTCCTGGGCGGCCGTTACGAATGCCAGCGAATCCGCGGGCTTGTCCTGGTAGGTCGCCTGCAAGCTCATGCAGGCAAGTACGTTGGCCATGAACTGGCGGTCGTCGGTTTCCTTGGCCAGTTGCAGGGCCTCGGTGAAGTAGGCACGAGCCTGGTTGTACTGGCGGGCGTCGAAGTAGGTCCAACCGGTGAGGCGGGCCAACTCGGCCGCGATCCCGTACAGGCCGCGCTGGATGGACGGCGGCCGGTTCTCCTTCAAGAGCCCGACGACATGGCGGAGTTGGCCGACGATGGCTGGCCTCAGCGCCTCGCCGCCATGCTGGTCGTCCCGCCTCCAGTAGTCCTCGATGGAGGAGCGGAAGGCTTCAAGTGAGGCTGCGTTGAGGCTTGTTCGAGTTGTCAGCGCCAGGATGCTGTCTACATCGGGGCCGGGCACTGATACAGGGGCCTGCTGCTCGGGCTCCAGTCGCTCCGGAATCTCTCGCTCGGTGGCCGCAAGGGCTTGGGGCGTCTCCCACACCCGACGGGCAAGTCCAAGCATGTGTCCCGGGATGCGCAACCCATCCGAGATGCGCTCGATGACGTCCATGTGCTGCAACTGGCGTTGCCCCGCGATCACTTCACCGACCCGGCTCGGGGTCAGCTCACAGCGCCTGGCGATCATCGACGGATAGATGCCTGCCTTGACCTTCACCAGCCGGAAGACCCTGGCGAAGTCCCGCATCCGGCACGCATCGATCATTTCCGGATCGGTGAGCAGCCTGGCCGGCAGTTCCTGCGGCCGGTCGGCGTCAGGCATTGGCTCGCTCCCCACTGCGAGGGCAACGCAAGGTCGTTGGGCTTCTACTTACCGCGATGTTACCCAAGTTGGGTAATCAGCCTGACCTTTTGGCGGCCTCCTCCGGATCGCCATGCTCCTTTCCATGGCAAGCAACCAGCAGACCAGACTGAACCGAAGGGGGTCGCATCGTGCCCATGCCAGAACACCCGACACAGGAAGCTCCACCCTGCTGCCCGCCACCAACCGGCCCGCCGCAACAAGCCGTGTTCGCCAGTGATCCCGGCTCCGTCAGCAAGGCGCGCGCGTATGCGCGTGAGGTCGTGGAGCATTACGCGCCGGACGCTCCGCGCACCCTCATCGAGGACCTACAGTTGATCGTTTCCGAGCTGGTCACCAACTCCATCCGGTACGGGACCGAGCCGGGCGACTCGGTAGCTGTCGTCCTCTCCGCGTCGGCGGGCCGGGTGCGTGTCGAGGTGCACGACCCGTCGCGGCGGTACCCGAGGTTCAAGGCTCCGAGTGCGGACCGCCAGCGCGGACGCGGCTTGATCGTCCTCGACGCCTTGGCGCACAAGTGGGGTGTCGCTCCCCGCCCGTTCGGGAAATTCGTCTGGGCGGAGCTGGCATGGCACTGATCATCCGAGCTGTGCCCGGTCCCGAGTTCGTCCCCGGGTGCACGGTGCGGACGTGGCTCGACGTGACCCCGGTCGGGCCGATGGCGCACATCCTGATCGGCCACCGGCCGCCGCGGCGACCAAGGGAGACGGCCAAGGGCATTGAGGCCAGTCTGATGGGCATGGTCGACGGGATGCGCCTGCGCCCGTCCGCCGAGCGGCTGTCGTCCGTCGGCGCGCATCTGCTGATCCGCAGCCCCCATGTCGCCCTCGACTACGGGCATCCGCAGTACCTCATGGGGCTGGCGGCCACGACTCCGGAGTGGCGCTCGCACATCGCCAGCGGATGGCCGACGTGCGTGACGATCGGCCTCGATCCCATACCGCCGGGCGCCGGCCCCGATGCACTCGACCAGTACGTCGAACGCATCCTCGCCACCAACCGGGCACACATGGGCGTGACGACCGTCCGCAACGGCTGATGTTCGAGAACCCGGACGAGAGCGACGGTTGACCTGCACCGCCGCGTTCGCGTTCTCCTGCCGCGAGTGAGGGCGGTGGCTACTGCGGCTCGCGCGTGTCCTTCCCGAAGTGCCAACAGCAGCAAGGAGCTTCCATGATGGATGACGCTCTGATCGCAGATCTTGAAGTGACGGCCCTCCTCTACGAGCCGCAACCGGGGCCGGTCGACCCGAAGAACTGCGTTACGTGTGCGGCACTCGTGATCGTGTTGGAGGAATCAACCGAACAGAACGACAAGGTGGGCCTGATGGAGGTAGCCACCAGGATGGCGGATCACGCCAAGTACGGGCATCCCGAGGACACGCGCATCGAACGCCTCCTGGGGAGCCTGTTCAAAGGCAACGAGACCTAGCGGGACTGTCGTCGTAGCGGGAAGCGCTCGGCACACTCGCCGTCGAAATCTAGCCGCTGCTCCAGTAAGCCGCCGCGTTGTCCCCTACACCCCCCGAAGGGGACAGCGCGGCTTCCTCGGCGCTCGCCGCTCGCCGCCCGTCCTGTGAGCGGCGAGCGCCAAAATGTGACCGGACCACCCCTCTGCCTGGACAGCGTTCTGGGGTGGTCCGGTCTGGAATCCCTGGTCAGGACCCCGGTGCCGATGGTACCGGGGCGCTTGGCGTGCCCGAAGTGCGGGTACGGCTGCGGCTGCAATACCGGCTTCGCGTTTTCGAATGGAGGTCCTGACCTGAGCCGACGAAAGTCAGCCACGACGGCGGGCGCGCCGACTGAGCACCCGTCACGTGGCCTCCAACAACCCTGTTCGGCCTCAGCCACGCTTCTTCCATCGTCACGGCCGTGCACTGCCTCGGGCCTGGGCGTTGTCCCCGCGCGGCATCGCAACTGGGTCCGGATTGCGGCGCTGAACGCCATGTGGCTTGGGGCAGCGGGCAGTTGGGCGGGGTGGTTGCGCTGGTGGGCGTCGGCCTGGTCCTGGTGCCCGGAGTGGTCGGGTTGGTTCCTGGTCTGCACTGTCCGCCTTGGTCAGATTGCGCGCTGAGCGGGCGGGGGCTGCCGGAGCGGGGCGGCAGACAGGAGCGTCGGCGGCCCCCGGCCGCCCGCGCGCGCGGCCCCCCCCCGCGGGGCCCCCAGTAACACAAAAAAAAAAAAAAAAAAAACCCCAACCCCGGTGGAACAGCCCGGGGGCAGGGCGCGGGCCCCGGGCAACCCCCCCCA